>JAQYVT010000008.1 GCA_030145345.1 Desulfobacterales bacterium | reverse complement strand
ACGTCCTTGACAAATTAATCCGGGCTCTGAGATCGGATATTCCTTTTTGTAGACTTACGGCATTTTGGGTGTCAAGATTCTTTTTAGATAATATCCCTTGGGTAGATTTATTTTAAATGAATTTCTATAAAAATGGCCCATCGCCATTATTTTTTTTCAAAATGATATGAACCTTAACGTCGCAGCGTGCTTTTCTCAAGCCCGCCAGAGGCGGATAAACATATCGTCTTCCAGAAAACACCATCGCAAAACACCTTCACTGCTAAAACAGGGGATTCGAAAATCGAGTTGGTTTTTTTTCATTTGTCAATGGGATAACTTTATGTAAGGATTCCAGGATGAAGACGACAAAAAGAAAAAAAGAAATTTTTTCAAACAGGAAACCGAAATGAAAACCAAATACTCTGTAACGGCTGCATTATCATCGATATTGTTTTTCGGTCCTGCCCTCCGGATATCACGAGGCTGGTCTTAAACCGCTGTGGATCACAGCATCTATTCAGATCTGCGAAAGAAATTTGTTCATCAAGACAGAATAGATTACCGGGGTTTTTAAACAGAAGAAGCGCACCTGGATCAGTATCTCAAAGTTCTCCAGGGCGTCGATCCAAAGAGTCTGTCCCGCAACGAACCGTTTGCTTTCTACATTAATGCCTGTAATGCATGGACCTTCAAATGGATTTTAATCGCTTATCCGGGCATCCAATCGATTAAAGAACTTGGGAGCATTATAAAAAGACCCTGGGAGAAGAAAATTTGACGCATTGATGGGAAATAGATCCAAGGATTAAAACACGTTCCCGCCTTATACGGGTTGGGGATTAAGGAGGTCTTCAAATGAAACTTGCGATGATCGGTCTGGGTCGAATGGGAATGAATATGGCCAAACGGCTTTTAAAGGGAGGCCATGAGGTGGTTGCGTATAACCGCTCGCCGGAAAAAACACACCGGTTGGTTAAAGACGGCGCCGTCGGAGCCTATTCTCCATCAGAAGTCGTTGAAAAGCTCTCTCAACCGCGCATTGTTTGGATAATGCTTCCAGCCGGTCAGACGGTGGATGATCATATTCATCAGTTCACAGACCTCCTTTCTCCGGGCGACATCATTATCGATGGCGGCAATACATTCTACAAAGACGACGTTCGCAGAGCCGAACGCCTTGTTGAAAAAAATATCCGGTATATGGATGTCGGTGTCAGCGGAGGGGTTTGGGGTCTTCAGATCGGCTACTGTCTGATGATCGGCGGCCATAAAGAGACATTCTTGTATCTGAAGCCGGTGTTTAAAACCCTGGCCCCGGAAGAGGGATACCTTCATTGCGGAGCAACGGGTGCCGGTCATTTTGTTAAAATGGTCCATAACGGTATTGAATACGGAATGATGCAGGCCTACGGGGAAGGATTTGAAATTCTGGAAGCATCCGATTATTCGGAGTCTTTCAACTATGCCGATATCGCCCATCTTTGGAATCAGGGGAGCGTGGTTCGCTCATGGCTACTTGAACTTGCTGAAAATGCATTTAGAAAAAACAAAAAGCTGGAAAACATCGAAGGATACGTAGAAGATTCAGGAGAAGGTCGATGGACCATCCAGCAGGCCCTGGAAACCGGTGTGCCGGCAGAAATCATAACCCTTTCCCTGTTACGGCGGTTTCGTTCCAGGCAAAAAGATCCTTTTACAGACAGAGTTCTTGCAGCCCTTCGCAGGGAGTTTGGCGGACATGCTGTGGTTTCCGCAAAGAAAAAGGGATAATATTTGAGTACGCGACGACGTCGCTTCGCCGGCGAAAGGTTGAAATTCCTATCCCTGCAGCCCTGAAGGCCGGGACCTTGGCGTTGCTTCGACAAGCAGCGGGGAATGCACTCGCGGTTGCAGTTCAAATTTAAACGGAGGAAAAAAGGCAATTCGATGAATCATCGTTTAAAAAACCATGGCAATGCTCGGGGTGTAACCGTTGAAGCCGACGCTCCCGACCTGGAGATGAGCGCCAGGAAATGTTTGGGCCTCCAGCATAGTGCGCCTTGCACCATCGTCATTCTTGGCGCCACAGGTGATTTGACTGCCAGGAAACTGGTTCCGACCCTTTTCAATCTATACTTAAATGATGGGCTGCCAAACCCCTTTCAGATTGTGGGATGCGGCCGAACCAAAATGAGCGACCGGCAATTCAGGGACCGGATGAAGAAGGCTTTGGGGGCCATAAATATTATAAACCACGCCAAATGGCCCTCCTTTGCCGATGCGCTGCAATACCGATCCATCGATTATGAACACTTAACCTCTTTTTTAAAACTCTCTGCTTTTCTAAAAGATATCGATCAAAAGCACAACACTCGGGGAAACAGAATTTTTTATCTTGCCCTCCTGCCGACACTTTATAAGCCGGTCGCTCAACTGTTGGGGCAGGCAGGTCTTAACACAGAAAGAGAAAACGGTCACGGCTGGTCACGGCTGGTTATTGAGAAGCCCTTTGGCCGAAATCTTAAGACTGCCGTTGAACTGAATCAGAGTATTCAGGAATATTTTAAAGAACACCAGATATTCCGGATAGATCATTACCTGGCAAAAGAAACCGTCCAGAACATACTGATGTTTCGGTTTGCCAATGCCATTTTTGAACCCATCTGGAATAGAAGATATATTGATCACGTTAACATTCTTGCCTCAGAGACTTTGGGCGTCGAACATCGGGCGGGCTATTATGAACAGGCAGGCGTAATTAGGGACATGTTTCAAAACCATATGATGCAGCTACTGGCCCTTACGGCCATGGAAACGCCGCCCCAATTTGAACCTGACCGTGTTAGTGATGAGAAAGTAAAGGTTTTTAGATCCTTAAAGCCGTTTCCGGTTGAAAACCTCCACGAGCACATTATCCTCGGACAGTATGGCCCGGGGAAAATTAATGGGAAACCGGTTCCGGCGTATCGAGCAGAGCCGGGTGTAAGTTCTGACTCACTAACGCCGACCTTTGCCAAAATGAAAATTTATATCGACAACTGGCGGTGGCAGGGTGTTCCTTTTTTTCTTACATCCGGCAAGCGGTTGGCCCAAAAGATAACAGAAGTCGCAATTCAGTTTAAAGAAGTCCCCCACGCCATGTTTCGGCACACCCTGGATAAGGGCATCGCAGCCAATCGATTAACGCTGGGTGTTTATCCGGATGAAAAAGTCACCCTTACGTTTCAGACAAAAAATCCAGGTGCACGGGTGTGTTTACGTTCGGTAACCATGGATTTTTCTTATCATCAAAATTATTCCGGGCCTATTCTGAATGCCTATGAAAAAGTGCTCATCGACTGCATGCTGGGTGATCATATGCTTTTCTGGCGTCAGGAAAGTATCGAGCAATGCTGGTCCTTTTTGACACCCATATTGAATGAGTGCGAAACCTGTGGTAACAGATCGGAAATGCTTCATTTTTATGAATCCGGAAGTTGGGGACCTCTTAACATTTAAGCTTTTTGAAAATCGTATCGCTTCAAGTATTAAATTTAATCATACTTGAAGCGCCTTTGAAAACGGCGTGTGTTTAAGGACGACACGTTCAATAGATGTCATATCATGGATCGTATTTAATGGAAGAGACCACACAACAGCCGACAAAAAAACCATCCAAAGCAATGTTCAAGGCGATTATTTTCGGGGCCTTTATTGCCGGCGCCATTTCCTTGATCCGTTTTACACCGGTCAAGAATTATCTTACGGCCGAAGCGCTGGGGCTTTTTCTTGAAACCGCCGGGTTATGGGCGCCGGTGGTATACATGGCGATCTATGCTGTGGGGGTCTGCCTTTTTCTCCCCGGCACCTTGTTGACAGGCCTGGGGGCCGCCATATTCGGCGCCTACTGGGGATTTTTATATGTATGGATCGGCGCCATGATGGGTTCAAGCGCCGCCTTCTTTATCGGACGGACTCTGGGAAGAGAATTTGCCGCAACACTGATCGGCGACAAACTGAAAAAATATGACGATGCCATCGAGCGTAACGGATTTGCCACCGTCTTGTATCTTCGCCTCGTTTATTTCCCGTTTACCCCCATGAACTTCGGCATGGGGCTGACCAAGGTCCGATTCCGGGACTATATTTCAGGAACCGGTCTGGGTATTATCGTCGGCACGTTTATCTTCACCTTTTTTATCGGGACATTAAAAGATGTATGGGCCTCCGGCAACTGGGGAGAGCTGATTTCCTTTAAGGTTTTCTTCTCAATCGGGCTCTTTATCTTCTCGTTTTTCATTCCCAAGATCATAAAAAAGATCAAGGGAGAATAATTTGAAACAACACCGCCAAATAATCATGGTCGCCGATGCGGATCTTTTGGCTCGAAAGGGCGCGGAAATCTTTTACAGAACAGCAAAAGAGACCCTTGCACAGCAAGACCGGTTTACCGTGGCCATTTCCGGTGGGTCCACACCCAGAGCCATGCACAGGCTCCTGTCCCAGGAACCGTATCTTTCCGATATTGCCTGGCAAAAAACACATATCTTCTGGGTGGATGACCGCATGGTGGCCGATGATCATCCGGACAGCAACTTCGGCACGGCCCAGAAAGATTTTTTAGATAAGATTCCCATCCCCTCGGATCAGGTTTATCCCATGCCGACCATTACACAGCCTGACCAAGGCGCCGCATTTTATAAGATGAGGCTCAAGACCTTTTTTCAAAGGGTAGATGACGACCCGCCGATATTTGATCTCATATTTCTTGGCGTAGGCAAAGACGGGCATACCGCCTCGCTGTTCCCAAACCACCCTTCAACGTATCCAGGGCAATCCTGGGTGATCGCGGTTCAAGGCGGAGACCCGGACGTGGTTCGTCTCACTTTAACCTATTCTGTTTTAAATAATGCCAGACACATCTGCTTTCTGGTTTCCGGCAAGGAAAAAGCCCCGGTTATTAAAACCGTCTTTGAAAACCGTCAAGTTCATATCCCTGCCGGAAGAATCAAGCCGATACACGGAAAATTGACGTGGCTCCTTGACCGGGAAGCCGCTTCCTTGCTGTCTGAAACCGCCTCCGAGGAGTAACCGATGGCCGATGTTGACAAAAAATGGTGTTGGCGGGGGATATCGGTGGAACCAAAACGAACCCGAGTATCTTCCATATGGAATTAAAAAGCGCCTTTGATATCGGCTTGCTTCAAAGACGGACACAAGGAGGTTTTCAAAAAGACCATGACAGAATTATTTCAAAATTTCTTTTCCGACGGTATCATTTTCATAGCGGAATCCCGCATACTTGGCGCCATAATTATCCTACTGCTCTTTGCCCTCCTGGCCAAACTCGTGGATTTATTTATCCACCGCATCATTAAGTTCGTCTCTGTGAAATCCAAAATAGAGATCGACGACACCTTTATCGGAATCATACACCGACCCGTATGGATCAGTATTCTGCTGATTGGCGGTTTGAGCGCCGTAAAATGGGTTCATCTTTACTCACGCTTTACTTTTACCTTGACCGCCACGCTAAAAAGCCTGCTTGTCATTGTAATTGGGTTAACCCTGAACAAGTTGATGAAGGGCATCTGCCAAAGATGGTGTTCCCTTCGACCCCAGTGGGTTGAAATTATCCATTTTTCAGAAAACATCGGACGGGTCCTCCTTTTAATCATCGGAGTGGGTCTTCTCCTTACCTTCTGGAAAATAAACGTGACCCCATTTTTGGCGTCAGCCGGAATTGCCGGAATTGCCATCGCCTTGGCCGCCAAAGACACCATTGCCAACTTCTTTGGCGGAATCAATCTGTTCGTGGATAAACCTTTTTCCAGGGGTGATTATATTGTTCTGGAAACCGGTGAGCGGGGAGAGGTGGTCGACATCGGCGTGCGGAGTACACGGATTCGGACCCGGGACGATGAACAGATTTCGGTTCCCAATTCCATTGTCGCCAACACCAAAATCATTAATGAAAGCGTTCCCGAACCGCGTTTTCGCATACGGATAAAATTGAATGTTGCGTATGACTCCGACCTGGATAACGTTGAAGAAACACTGCTGGATGTCGCACGGTCCAATCAGAGTATTGCCCGTGAGCCGGAACCTCGGGTTCGATTCCGAAGTTTCGGAGATTCATCCCTTAGCTATGAGTTGCTCTGCTGGGCGAAAACCCCTGCAGACAGAGGACGCGTGATTCATGAGTTGAACCGGTCAATCTACTCGGAATTCAACAACCGAGATATCCGGATCCCGTTCCCACGGCAAGACATCCACATTCATTCCCGATCGCCGAATACCACCGGAAAGCCGAGGGACCTTTAAAAAAAGAAAAAATCGAAGATAAAAATGAATAAAATCTCTTTCATCCTAAGCTTTCAGGCAATAAGCTTCAGGGAGCTTCAATCGCAGATAAACGAGGGATCCCATCTTTAAAAATATGCCGATACCAGACAAAAAAAAGCTGATTGTCTTCACCCGTTATCCGGAAACGGGAACAACCAAGACCCGTCTCATTCCACTGCTCGGAGCAAAAGGTGCTGCCGATCTCCATCGCAAAATGACCGAACACACCCTGGCGAAATTAAAGCGATTATCAACCTCAAATGGGTTAACCATCGAGATCTGTTATGGCGGCGGTGATGAAAAATCAATGATAAACTGGCTCGGCCCGGATTTAGAATATCAAGCTCAGGTTAGCGGTGATCTGGGGCTCCGCATGAAACGTTCTTTTGAGAATGCCTTTGGATCCGGGGCAGACGCAGCGGTTCTTATCGGCACGGATATCCCGGATATAACAGACACTCTCATTCAAACAGCCTTTGACACCCTCGAACAAAAAAACATGGTGATCGGTCCGGCCAAAGACGGGGGATATTATTTAATCGGTTTACAAAGCGCTTCGCTGTCATCGGCCATGGACACTCTATTTTCCGGAATAACCTGGGGAAAAGGTGATGTTCTGCGAAAAACCATAGACCTTGCAAAAGGCCTTGGATTGAGCTTTTCACTGCTCGATGAACTGGAAGATGTGGATCAGCCCGAAGATCTGCCCGTCTGGAAACGTTCCCAAATTCCGAACCATCATGATTCCATGCCCAAAAACATTTCGGTGATCATACCCGCCCTCAACGAAGCCGACAACATCGCTGAAACCCTTTTGAGTATCGGCCACGGAAACAACATACAGGTCATTGTCGCAGATGGCGGAAGTCAAGACAATACCGTGTCGATCGCCCAATCACTCGGAGCAAAAGTGATCAACGTTTTGCCCCCGCGGTCTAAACAAATGAACCAAGGTGCCGCGGAAGCCACCGGTGATGTGCTGCTGTTTCTCCATGCAGATTCACGGCTGCCGAAAAATTTTGACCGGCCCGTCCTCGGCAGTTGTGCCCGACCCGGCATCGCCGCCGGAGCCTTTTCGCTGTGCATCGACGCCTCGACCCCGGCGCTTCGGCTTATCGAGCGCATTGCAAACTGGCGCTCCCGATGCCTTAGAACACCGTACGGTGATCAAGGGATTTTTATGCTGTCCAAGGTTTTTCATGCGGCCGGAGGATTTTCCGATCTTCCCATCATGGAAGATTTTGAGCTGATCCGGCGATTGCGAAAAGAAGGAGAAATCATCACGGTATCCGCACCGGTTTTAACATCGTCCCGGCGATGGCAAAACTTCGGAATCCTGAAAACGACCCTGATCAACCAACTCATTGTCATCGCCTATTACCTGGGAATCCCACCGGACACCGTTGCCCGGCTGTATCGCCGGAAAAAGGGGATATTATCTAAATTTTGAAACCCTAAATGATCGTAAACAAAATGGAAAAATATTATATGTGCTTAATTTATCAACTATTTTGAAAGTTCAAATGTATTTTTATAACGCTTATATAAATGAAATATGTAATTTAGAAAAAATCCCATTTTGTTTACCCTTTTGGAAAGCCGATGATACCCCATCTCCTTTGTTATCAAGGGCTCGCAGTAGACGACTACGGCTTCACCCTTGATGCCGAAGATCTGGGGCATCCTCGACTTTCGCTCATTTAGGGTGAAACAGAATTGTATCATAAAACTGTATCACAAAAATCTTATGACCAGACATCTGTCGCTTAATAAATCCACGCATAGACCATAACTTGCTGATATATAATAATATTTTTTTCCCAATCAAATACCTTCTGCAGTTGGCATAAATTTTGATCTGTGTATTAGCATGGCAACCTTCAAGAGTTGCTCAATATGTTTTTTTTTAGAAAGGAAATCTATCATGGGAAATGATATTCATATATGTAAAAGTTGTGGAACGGTAAAGAAGGATTCCGGTCATCTGTGTGATCCAATGGAATTGACGGAAGCGTATGTTTGCGGGCACTGCGGCCAAGCTGACAAAGACCCCAGGCACATATGCAAACCAAAGCTGCAACATATTAACTTTGTTTGCATATCCTGCGGACGGGTGGCAGAGCTGCCCAAGCAGCTCTGCAATCCAAGGGATATTGTGCTCATGGCAAAGGATGACCCCCCGACCAAAATAATTTAAACCCTGACCTTCGCTCATTTAGGGTTAAACCCGGATCAAGGAAGATCATTAATGCCCGGCATTAGAGATCGACGGTGTCTCTGTGTGGATCTGCCACACTTGGAATACAGAAAAGCGCTGGATCTGCAGCGGGATCTTGTGTGCGCCAGGCACAACAACGTCATTGAAAGTGACGTTGTACTAATCCTTGAGCATCCGCCTGTTTTTTCTTTGGGTCGAAAAGGTGCCATCGAGAACTTGAAGGTGCCCAAGGCCTTTCTTGAAAAAATGAAAATTCCGGTGATCCGGGTGGAACGGGGCGGCGACATCACGTTTCACGGGCCGGGCCAGCTTGTGGTATACCCCATCATCGACCTGAACAGCGCCGGATTGAAAGTTATAGAGTACGTAGAAGGTCTTGAAGATATCATGATCCGGGTGGCCTCAGACTGGGGAATAAAGGCCCAAAGAAAATCTGTCAACCGAGGAATTTGGGTTTCAAACAATAAACTCGGAAGCGTCGGCATATCTGTTCGACGGGCCGTCTGCTTTCACGGTTTTGCCTTGAACGTCAACCTGTCGCTGAAACCTTTTGATTGGATACATCCCTGCGGCCTTCAGGATGTCGGCGTCACGTCCATGGAGCAGGAACTCTCACAAAAAATATCCATGCCTAAAGTGCGCAAGGCCGTTCGGCATCATTTTGAATCCTTTTTCGGATTGGATCTTGTGATCACAGATCTGTCGGAACTGGATCACCTTCTAAAATTTAGGAAAACAGATCCTCTTTGTTTGCCGCTGTCGAGGTTGTGATGATTCAGCGCCCAAAATCAAACAAGCGGCTTAAAAAACCCCCCTGGCTCAAACAGAGGATTCCGCCAGGATCCGTTCACGAAAAGTTCAGCGCCCTGTTAAACAAAGAACACATTCATACCGTTTGTCAGGCGGCGCAATGCCCCAATATATGGGAGTGTTTTTCCCGAAAAACCGCGACCTTCATGATTATGGGGGATCGCTGCACGCGCAAGTGTCGATTCTGCGCAGTCGCCCACGGCCCGGACAGCCCTCCGGATCCTGATGAACCTGCCAGGATTGCCAAAACCGCTCAAAATCTGCAGATTGACTATGCGGTCATCACTTCGGTGACCCGGGACGATCTTCCGGACGGCGGCGCCTCATTTTTTGTCCGGACTGTAAATGAGATCCGGCAGCGGGTTCCGGATGTCCGAATCGAGTTGTTAATTCCCGATTTTAAAGGGGACCAAGATGCTGTCAGAAGTATCCTTGGGGTTCACCCTGATGTTTTGAATCACAACATAGAGACTGTCCCGCGTCTTTATGATAGTGTCCGGCCGGAAGCCATCTACGGGCGTTCCCTCGACCTTTTAAAACAGGTGGTCACGGACACTCCCAACGTCATAACCAAGTCGGGCCTGATGCTCGGCCTTGGAGAACTTCCCCAAGAGATCCATAACACACTTGAAGATCTTTTTGAGGCAGGGTGCCGATTGCTGACCCTGGGTCAATACCTTCAACCCACCCAAGCGCACCTGTCCGTTGACCGCTTTTTACCACCGGAGGAATTTTCGGACTGGCGTAAAATCGCTCTTGATATGGGTTTTACAGAAGTTGCAAGCGGTCCGTTCGTACGCAGTTCTTATCAGGCCAAAAAACTCTTTCAGACCGCTTCGGCATGCGATCAACCATAGCAGATCTTTAACTTAAACCCGCTTTTCTTTGCTTCATTGTTTTCCACCTTAAATATAAAGAATCATCTCCAAAAGAGTGGATGATTTTGAAAGGATTCAAGGGGTCAAGGATCCAAGGATTCGAGTGAAATGCTTAAGAATTAAAGAGATCTGAAAGTTTGGCAAAAGCAGAAGGATATGGCAGGAAGACAACTGAAGACGACTTGAGGTCATTATATATTGCCTAGGGTTCTGTTTGCGAATTGGAGACCCAGGTCCTGCTTTCAGGTGATTTAAATTATATAAATAAAGAAAATTTAAAGGCTCTCAAGGATGATACAGAAGAAGTTGAAAGGATGCTCAAAGCGCTGATAAAATCATTGGATAACAAACGCTTGGACCCTTGACCCCTTGAATCCTCGAACCCTCTTTTCCAACTAAATTGGAGAAGAACCAAATTTAAAACCGCCCAAGAACTGATATCGCAAATCATCGATAAATTAAAACATTAGGAATCGGAATATGACTCAATTCTCCAACATGCGGATAATGGTAGTGGACGATACCGAAGCCAATATCGATATTCTGGTGGAAACACTCGCGGACGATTATAAGGTCAGTGTGGCCATGGATGGCGAATCGGCCCTGGAAGATATCAAAACGCGCCGTCCCGATCTAATTCTACTGGATGTTATGATGCCGAATATGGACGGGTACGAGGTCTGCCGCCGACTCAAAGCCGATCCCCAAACCCGGGACATTCCCATCATCTTCGTTACGGCCAAATCCGATGAATCAGACGAAACCAAAGGGTTGGAGATCGGGGCCGTGGATTACATCACCAAGCCTTTCAGTCCCCCCATTGTCCAGGCACGGGTCAAAACCCACTTGACCTTGAAGATGATGCGTCAGAAGGTTGAGGACGCCTTCGGGCGGCATGTTCACCCGTCAGTGGCCGAACTGATCTTGAGCGACCGGATCAAGATGGACGGCGAGATGAAAGATGTGACCTTGCTTTTTTCGGACCTGCGCAACTTCACCGGTTTTGCCGAGCAGAATCACCCCCAGGTGGTTTTCGCCCGGATCAATGAGTACTATTCGTCCATGACCGATATAATACACCGATTCGGCGGGGTGGTTCTCCAGTACGTGGGGGATGAGATAGAGGCCGTCTTTGGCGCTCCCTTTCAGGATGATCATCATCCGGACAAGGCTGTTCAGGCCGCTTTGGAAATGCGCCGGGCCTTGACGGACCTGAACGCCGGGTTTCAGAGTCTTGAACAATTCCCGTTTCACCACGGCATCGGCATACACTCGGGCCCCGCCCTGGCCGGTGTCGTCGGGTCGACGGAACGTCAAACCTACTGCCTGGTCGGTGACACCGTCAACGTGGCATCCCGGGTAGCTGATTTGTGTAAAAAATACGATGCCGATATTTTAATCAGCCATCAGACTTTCCAGCATCTCACCCAAGACTATGGCCTGATCCCCCTCCCCCCAACCCGGGTGAAAGGCCGCAATGAAAACCTTATGGTTTATCGGGTTTAGTCGGGACACTCCGTGTTAACCCCCGGCGTGCCGACTACAGGATCACGACCTTGGGGATGGGCTTAATGAAATTCTGCCGAAGGCTGTAAGTATAGGCGCCCTGGGTCGGGATCATGAGCACGTCGCCCACACGTATGTCTTGTCCGAAATAGCTGTATCCCCATACGTCATGGGGGGTGCACAAAGAACCGAGGATGTAGCAGGGCTTTTCTGTCACGGCCGGCCGCGTCAAATTCAGGACGGGAAAATAATCGGTTTCAAAACGTTCCCAGCCGATGGCGTTGGTGCCGGCATCCGTGATGACCAGATCCGTTCCCTTTTGGTCGATTACGGTCATGAGCAGGTGCATTGAATCGTTGCAGATCCATCGGCCGGGTTCAAAGAAAATTCTGCACGCCGTCACGGGAAAGATATGGCGTTGTATGGCCTGGCCGATTTTTTGAGCAAAAACTTCAATGGGTTCGGCGGGACATCGGTAGTGAGCCGTTGGGACATCGGGGGTACGCTGACCCATCTTCTGAAGCATCGCTGGTAGCCCTGCTGGAGGGTGAAGCCATTCGCCCTGCTTCGGCCAGTACCCGCCGCCAACGTCGATAAATGTCAGGTTCTCGTTGAGATTATCCGGCATCCCGAACAGCAACTTGCCCAAAAATCCGATGAAATCCTTTTGGGCGGTTGCCGTTAGATTCCAGCTGTTATGAAACTGAATTCCTTTTAGAGATACATGGGAACATGTCCGGGCGGTTCGCCAGAATTCGATGAATTGATCCGGGGGTATTCCGAACTTTCGCCACAAGCCGTTGGGATTGGTGGTCAGTCGCACACCGGCGCGCACCTTTGTTTTTGTGGATGCGGCAACCGTTTCCAATCGATGCAGTTCGTTGAAACTGTCCAGAAGTACCGTCACCCGGCTGCTGTTTCGTGCAGCCAACGCCAGCTCCCCGGGCGTTTTACCGGGTCCGCTGAAAATAATTTCCTTGGCGTTCAAATCGAGGGCCATCTGCAACTCCAAACCGCTGGACACATCCAGCCCGAAACCTGATTTCAAAAGGGTTCGAGCGACTTCGGGATGATTGTTGCTTTTGACGGCATAATAGAAGGCCGAGTCGGACAGTACGCTGCGAAAGGCTGTCCGAAACTGATCGGCCCGCTGAATCAATACGTTTGGCTCCAAGACGTATAAGAAAGAGGGGTGGCTTTTAAGTTGTTGCAGATAGGCTTCCCGACGGCGGAAATAGTGTTCCACAAAGGGAATCAGTTCCTCGGGCGGAAGGAACGGCATTTCTTCAGTATGTATGGATGTGGTATCGTTTTGGGTGGTTACGTAAGTCATGTCGATTCAATCTCCACGGCGAGGCTGTCCAAGAGCCGCCGGCATTCGTTCCTGAGATCCGTTCCGTATTCAGGAATGAAAATGATGTTTCCCAGAATGAAAGATTCGTAATCTTCGGGGGGCATGCGGACGATATCACCGGCGTGCCGCACGACATTGATTTCTTTGATCCGGGGGTTTCCTTGTATCGCCGCCCAGTTGATGCGTCTGAAAATACCGCCCTGACAGGCATGGATCCGCAAGCCCACAACGGGCTGGGACGGCCGGAACGGGCCGATACGCAGGGGACGCTTCTGGGCCACGTCAAGGGTCAGGGCGAGGATATCCAATTGAAGTGCGCTGCGGATCAGCGCCGGAAGACAGTCACCTCCCGGTCGGGGCGCAATTTCAAGGAAAACAATTTTGCCGTTGTCAACCATAAAATCGACCATACAGATGGATCTTTTAATTCCAAGGGCACCGGCTCCCTGGGCCAGATAACCACAAAATCTTCCAAGATCGATTTCTTGGGGCAGGGCGTCGACAAGCTCATACCCCATGGTAGTGCCGAACGGTCCGTCGGATGAAGGGATTTTGCGCGCCAGGCGGATAAGGGTAACCACATCATCGTCCAGGAAAAAATCACAGCTAAACTCGGGTGCATCGACGAACGCTTCGGCAATTATTGGGGGCGAATCTCCGGAAACGCCCTTGTAAAGGCGGTGATTTTTTCGCTGTTGCAGACCGTCTTGAATCACGGTGAATGCCCGGCGACATTCTTGTTCGGTTCTGCAAAGAAAAACCAGTTCGCTCCCACTTCCGGAAAGCGGCTTGAGCACGCAATCCCCGCCAAGGGCTGAAAAAAAAGCGGTTGCGTCTTCCACGTGACGGACCGGCGCAATTCGAGGGCTTAAGATTCCGTTCTGCTGCCAGAGAATTTTTGAGATGAGCTTGTCCCGGCAGTTGTTGACGGCGGATGAAGACGGAAAATCTGCCGAAAAATCCTGAGCGAGCAACGCTGCCAAGGCCATTGATTCGCAGTCAAAGCAGGCGACGCCGTTCACCCGGATGCCCCAACGTTTCAAGTGGCGTACCACCGCCGTCCGGACGTGTTCGCCATCGGCCAGTTGGCACTGGACCTCTTCATGGGGTGCGGGGACCGGCTCCCTTGCATTGGATCGAGCAATTGGATCGGTGATGAAAAGGGCTCTTTCGGGACACGTCCGCCGGATCCAGTCAATATAATCAGGGGTCGTACCCACCACGATCACACGCGTCTCAGACCGCACAGCCCAGCATCCTCTCTTTGGTATGAAATTCGACTGGGGCATCAACTTCCGGTGAGCATATTTTATATAAGGGACGCGGGTGCAAACGGAATTTCGTCTTCCAGTTGAAATCGCCGCAGAGAAAATCTACGGCTGCCAGGCCCTGGCGACATGCCCATTCGATATGATGAAAATTAATCAGTTTGGCAACGCCGGGAAAGTCGGGATCTGTCCCGCCGGCCATGACCGTATAGGTGTTTTTCCATAGGGCGCCCACATCCACGGCAGCCAACCGGCCGCCGATGGTTACCGACGTCACCCGAAGAAGATTCTTTTGATCGAGCAAGGTGACAAGATCGACAAAAGCATTGAAAAACCGGCGGTCATAAAAATATGACATATCTCCGAACGCCGAAAGGTTCATCTCAAACATCCGGCTTATATCGGCCATGTGGTTGTGACGAAATTCGACTTTTTGCGCATGAAGTTGATTTATTTCCCGCTCTATCTTCTTGCGGGATTTTCTTGAAAACTCGCTTTTGTAATTTTCAAATGAAAAGTTATACTGTTTCGGAAAAAAGAGATAGCCGATCTCATCTATGGAAACCGGTCGTCCCCAAGAGGGAAGAAAATCCCCGTCAATATAACGAATGAAACACTTTTCCGGCAAGTTGTCCATCAGTTTTTGAAGGGATTGTCTTCCGGTTCCAGTGATTTTATTCTGCTCGAGCCAGGTCTTTCCCTGCCATGTTTCTCCCGGGAAGTGGCCGAAGACCCCTTCCTCTTCGATCCAGGAAAGGGCCAAAAGACGAGATTCCCGGTAACCTCCGTCCACCAAAATAAAATACGGCGGGCGCTGGTAGTGTTTCATAAAACAGGCTCTAACCGGCCACAGATCGAAAATACACGCCTTTGGCCAAAATCGTTCCCATAGCTCTTGACAAACATCAGGATCTTGAAATACGCGCACCGAATCCATATTAACGCCTCAAAGTTACGTTTAGAATGCTGTGGCTTCCGCCGAAAAAGTTCTGGGCAAAATTCCGGACCTTTTCCGGATCATAAGGCTTACAGCTGAATACATCCAGATAGGTTGTATGGGTGAGATTGGCAAAATGGGCCGAAATTAGAGAAGTCTCGATCAGCTGGACCATCGAATAGCCTGCTACGCGTTCGTCTTCACCGAAGTGGACGATCTGGGTCTCCCCGAAGCGTTTCATTTCGATGAAATCACACAACTCGACCACGAACCTGCGAATGGTTTTATGGTCCCGGATTTTATCCGGGTCGCAGTTGTAAATATCGATGGCCGCGGCGATCCCCCAGAACGGCTGAAGATCCGGCGCCAACATCTGCTCAATGGACTCTGATTCTGAAGGATTTTGTATCATCGCAACTTGATTCATTAAAAGTTTTCTCCTTATATTCTAATTTTTTTCTGACCGTGTTAAGTTCGTAATCGACCTAAACGAAGATTTTTTTCGATATCAAAATCGATAACGCTTAAGCATATTTTATGCCAACACCACAAATGCGGATAACAGATAGTAATTATTGATTAATTTATAAGTTTTTCAGCAGAAACCTTAAACGGTCCATAAAATTAGGCATTAATATGCCGATTTTAATAAAAATGAGCAAATTTATTCCCAAAAACAATAATGTGCATTAATATGCTGAAATATTGGCCGGCAAAATTGTCTTAAATCATTCTTCGTTGATGCCTGTTTGCCCAAAAAATGTCTTTTGACGTGCTGAAAATTAGCCACAAATCATAGGTATTATTAATAAATTAAATTATTAAAGAATATACTTGAAAACCGTGAGCCCATATCATATGAAGGATTAAAAATCGGTATTTGAATTCTTTTATTAGGAGATCGACCCCATGCTGATACGGTTGGTTTTGGCGATCAAGAACAAAAGCCTGCAAAAATACGTGGAAGAGCGTTTTCAAGGGGCCGAAATTAGAATAGAAAGCTGCAGCCATGTGAAGACTTCATGGCAGAATGTGATCCGTAGCTGCGGTGATATCATTGTCATCAGTGAATCACTCATTCCGCCCAAAACCGAATACAGCATTTCAATGCTCAATGAACTCCCCGAAACGCCCACCGCGGTTGTTCTTCATGACAGTGATTCATCCGAGGAGCACGCCAAACTGGTGGCCGCCGGCGCGGATGTGGTGCTGTATAGCGGCATATCCAGAAAGAGCTTGATTGAGGCTATCGAATCCACCGTGGAATCCCGACGCCAGTTCATCCAGAAAAACCGCTTGAATGCAAGAGGCCATACATCTCCAAGAATCATTGATTTTACTTCAGAAAGCAAGTCCATGCAGATCTTTATGGAAGAGGTCTGGAAAATCATTCCCAGCCATTCTCCGCTGCTGCTCTTGGGAGAAACCGGCGTCGGCAAAGAGCACCTGGCCAAGGCCATTCATTCCGAAAGTCCCCGATCCGCCGGGCCGTTTGTCGCCGTAAACACGGCAGCGTTGTCCGAACATCTTCTGGAAAGTGAGCTTTTCGGACATGAGCAGGGAGCGTTTACCGGCGCTATCCGATCCCGACGGGGGGCTTTTGAAATGGCCCATGGCGGCACCATTTTTTTGGACGAAATCGGCGAAATGCCCCTTCACCTTCAAGCCAAACTGTTGCGCGTTCTCCAAGATTATGAAGTGCAACCCCTGGGAAGCGAGCGTCCCCTCTGGGTTGATATACGTGTTATTGCAGCGACCAATCAGAACCTGGAAGATCTTGTAGAAAACGGAAACTTTCGTAAAGATCTTTATTACCGCCTCAGCGTGATTATGCTTACCCTTCCCCCGCTTCGGAAGCATAAAGAAGATATTCCCGCCATGACCCATCGGTTCATTGAACTTTACCAGCAAAAGATCGGTAAGGATGTCATAGCGGTGACAGAAGCAGCGATGAAAGCCCTATGCCAGTATGATTGGCCCGGTAATGTCCGGGAACTGATGAACGTGATCGAGCGGGCCATGCTTTTGTGCCAGACCGAAAAAATTTCACTGAAAGATTTACCTTATATTTTTCATGAACCCGCTCACTTATCAAAGGGGCTGGTTAATCCTGATGAAATGGTGATGGAATCTTGGAAGAATAAGACACTTCCGGAGGTTTGCCAAGAGGTGGTGGATCAGACCGAGCGTTTGTACCTTGAAATGGTGCTGGGGGAAACAAGGGGGCGGGTGGGCCAGGCAGCCAAGATTGCCGGGATCCATACCCGGTCGTTTTATAACAAGATGAAACGGCTGGGGTTGCAGAAAGAAAACTTTAGGACAAAAGACCGCCCGGCGATATGATTTTCAAATGTCGAAAGTATTTTTGAGCCGCCATAAAAATAAACATATCGCACAATTTCCAGCAAAAAGTAAAAAAGCAAACCCCGTGAAATGGATTTGACCTTATTCGTCATCAAATTGTAGAAAACAGCTCTTTATTTACAGCTTTTTCACTGTCGTTACTTCACGTATTAAATCCTGAAAAATAAATCCTATCTTTTTGTTTTTTTTGAAAATTTACTTTTATCTTTTTGTTGTTGTTTTACTCGCAACAGCCCCGGGCTGTTATGCAGGTACATAAGGGGAGAGGAATATCCCGTGTCCATAAAATAACCTTCAAGATCATCAAAAAGGACCGGCCGGTCAGGCCATCGATACAGTTTCTCCCGCCGCTTCAATTCCTGCCATAATTTATCGACCCAAGGTTTTAATCCGAACACTTCTTTCTTTGCCTGCTCGCAGAGAAACATCTCGCAAACCATCGGCTTGATCCGCCACATACAGCCTTGATCGCTCAGGTAGATGCATTTAAATCCGGTGTTGGGTGTTTGGAGCACCGTCGCCAACCCTTTGATCTCCGCTTCGCCAGATACCAGTACGTTGATCACGACATCTCCGAAAAATGTAATGATGCCTTCACGCGAACAACAGGCACTGACCTTGCTCTGATAACACTTTTGGGTGCATGTGTTTTCAAAGTGATCACGAAGAAATTCGTCCACCGCGTCCCGGAACATCAGATAATCAGAAATTTGTGACAGTAGGGCCAACCGCTCCTGATCGGAAATCGTCCCAAGATGGCGACATACCATATCCAGTGTTTCTGCCTGTTCTTTCTGATACGCATTCATATTTTTTTAAGGTGTTCAGCTCGCAACATATTTTCGAGAATTAATCCACGGTCCCCGCTTGGCCGTGCTTCGCAGCGACGGTAAGAAATTTTATCCATTTTAATATTTGCTTGTCTTTCCCGCATCAAGCTGCGGGGAGGCACTCGCTGCCGCCGTTCAAATACGACTACCTATTATCATTGTTTTATTCATTTGCCAATGGACGAAGACAATTCCACACGGGTTGAAATCGAAGTTTACCCCAATGCTGCAACTCTCATGGAGCTTCAGCTTATCCTAATGATTTCATTGATTATCCGACATTGAACAAATTCCTTCCTTTGGCGGGCACCCATAATTTTGCGTCAGCTCATCATATGAAGATGCTTTTATCTGATGTTAGCAGTGAAGGATTATCGGAATGTGTTTTCTGAAAGGCGATATATTTATCCGCCTCTGGAGGGCTGGTGAAATGCACGGTGTTTCGCAGGGCTCCCTTATACCATAACCGATGCATCCGAACCCCTATGCCCTGAAAACTGTGCACAATGCACATTTTTCTGTGCATTGTCATTCCCCGTCTTCCCGATAACATTCCGCGTCCATTCAATAATGTTGTATAATTCCCTGTAAAATCAAGCAGTAACGCATTTCAGAGAATCGAACCAAAAAATACTGCATCTGGCATGAAAATTGTATTGTAGTTTTTATTCAAAACTTCCCGCTGAGCGATTTTTGAGTATTTTGCCAAAAAGCGCTGACAGGGATATGAACTGGAGATAACTTGTTGGTCCAATGTATTAATTTACAGTAATGACATCCAGGAGACTGTACCCTGATGGAAAATATAAAATTTATGGATGGTTCCCCAAACCTTCTATCAAATACCATGAGATTGCCCAATGATGTTTTTTCAACATCAGAATATTCTGCTATGGACAACAGAAAAGAATTCATTGAGCGCAGGAAGCACCCTCGATTCAAAGTTAAATGCGGTGCAGTTGCTGCAATGATCAAAACATCGTCTGAAAAGGAGGAACCGGCTTTGGATATGGCCATGAATGAGGGTTCCATTGCGACCATCCAAATGGGTCAAATCATTAACATCAGCAAAGGTGGGCTTGTTTGTTGTTATATTGATGGCGAAGACGAATATAACAAATTGTTTGATTTGGATATATTATTTGTTCAAGATGGTTTTTATTTGAAGAAGGTCCCTGCTAATACTGTTTGGGTTTCCCAGGCAGTCAGGAAGCCCTCATCAAGTCTCTTAAAAAGTAAGCAACAAGGTTTGAAGTTTGACGAATTGACCCCACACCAGATATCCCAGTTGGATTTTTTTCTCCAGAACTACACTCTCAAGTGAAGATTTATGATTTTATTGCAATAAAAATATATGAAGCTCAATGAAGCTTCAGACATGACATCTTCAAATTGAAGCTCCCTGCAGGCCCACAAGGCGGGATTTCCCCTGCGCTCCAACACGCTGCAGAGTATGTTTTGCCTTCCGGCAGTGCTTCCCAGCGACGGTAAGAAATTTTATCCATTTTAATATTCGTTCGCATTTCCCTGTTGAATCCCCGAAATTCAGCTGGCCGAACTGTTGCAGTTCACCCCGCCCCCAACTCGTTTAGTTCAATAAATGAATTGTTGAAATTGGAGCTATTAGGGTATATAGCAGGTATTATAGACTTTTTTAGAGCTTAAAGGACACGCAACATATTGAATTTTAAGCTCAATTATTCTTGTCGACACCACAACGAATAAAGAATCCTGACCCAGAGGGTTGGCATCTGATTTCACCCCGGAAGGGTGTCGTCTACTTGAAGCAAACTTGACGAACTGTTGCCCAAACAACAATCTCTTTGAGTGCCCATTGAAAAGTGATTCGGGCAAAAGCCCGTCAAATTGCCAACCGAAGGAATTTTTAATGGCCCACAAACCGACCTATAAAGATTTGGAGCAACAGGTTAAAGAATCGGATAATAAATACCGAAATCTTCTCAATACCTCTCTTGTGGGGATTTATCAGAGCAGTATCAACGGCGATATCTTCTATGTAAACCAAGCGACGGCAACGATCTTTGGGTTTGAGTCTCCGGAAGAGATGCTGTTAGAAAGCGCCATTGTTCGATATAAGCACCCCGAAGACAGAAAGGTTTTGATACAATCTCTGAATGAATCGGGCAGCCTTAAGGACTTCGAATTTGAAGCGCTTGCAAAATCCGGTGAAACAAAAAATTTACTCGTAAGTGCGGTTCTTGAAGGAGATACCATATCCGGAATGATCATGGATATCACCGGCCGCAAAAAAGCTGAAAAAGCGCTCAGAGAGAGTGAAGAACGGTACCGGAGCCTTTTCAAAAACAACCACTCCGTGATGCTCCTCATAGACCCGGAAAGCGCCGATATCGTCGACGCCAACCCGGCAGCCGTCTCCTTCTATGGCTGGAGTTTAGAAGCGCTTACCGGCAAAAAAATTACAGATATCAATACGCTTTCAGACGAACAAGTGTTTCAGGAAATGGGAAAAGCCAAGACGGAACAGCGCCAAGTATTTTATTTTCAGCACCGTCTGGCCAACGGCGAAATCCGTGATGTCGAGGTGTTCAGCGGACCCATCAAGGCACATGGCAGAGAACTTCTATATTCGATTATTCATGACAACAGCAAGCGTAAGCGAGCTGAACAGGCGGTGCGGGATAGCGAGGAAAAATACCATCGTCTGTACAAGCTAATGCGGCTCATGGCAGATAATATGCCGGATCTGATATGGGCGAAAGATATGGATGGGAGATATATGTTCGTCAACCAAGCCATGTGCGACAAACTGATCATGTGTGATGGTCCGGATAGGGCCATTGGCATGACAGATATGTTCATTGCCGAACAGGAACGGAATGCCGGATATGAAAACTTCTTTGGCGAAATATGTGTTAATTCCGACGCCATTATCCAAGAAAGGAAAGTTGCCTGCCGTATTCTCCAGGAGGGATTTGTCAGGAATAAATATCTTGTGTTGGATGTCCATAAGGCGCCGTTTCTCGATGAAAATAGCGAAATGATTGGAACAGTGGGATGCGGACGGGATGTTACCAACGAGAAAAAAGTTGAGAAGGCACTCAAAGAAGGAGAAATAGAATTAGCAAGAAAAAACCTGCGTCTTGAGGAATTGAACTCGGCTTTAAAGATTTTACTGGAAAAAAGAGATGAAGACAAGAAGGTGCTTGAAGAGAAAGTTCTGATGAATATTCAAAATTTAATTATACCGTATATTTCAAAACTTGAAAAGACAACGCTTAATGATAGACAGGAGATTTTTGTAGAAATCATTCAGTCAAACATAGAAGATATTCTTTCACCATTTGCACACAAGCTGTCCCACAAGTATCTGAATTTTACCCCTACGGAGCTTCAAGTGGCGGACCTTGTAAAACAGGGCTTTCGCACAAAAGAGATCGCTGATCTATTAAACTCTTCCCCTGAGACGGTCTCCGGCCACAGGAAAAGTATGAGAAAGAAACTCAATTTGAAAGACAAAAAATCGAATCTGAGAACCCACCTTTTATCCCTGGATAATGGTTATAACTAACAACCATTATACCCCCCATATTTCACTATTTACTTGTCTGGCATTTGTTATATAATTATATAAACTTATTGCCAACTTGCGCGCATGAAATCCTAAAAGAAGACCCATATTTTTTTTAGAAATTAGTTTGGATAAGCGTCCGCAAGGGGTCGGTGGGAACGCTTTGAATGGAACAGCATAAGCAGATGAACAGAGTACTGGAAAAAAATGAACGGGACAATATGAAATCCTTCACCCAATTAAAAGACGTGAAAACCTTGCTCGTTGAGGATGATGCCATGATCCGAAACGCTCTGAGCATGCTCTTTAAAAACAAGGATTGTTGTTTGCGGGTTTGTAAAAATGCCGAACAAGGGCTCCAAGCCCTCAAAGAGGAACGTTTTGACATCATCATTTGTGCTTTCAGGCTTTCGGATATGAACGGCCTGGAATTCTTCAAGTTGGTGGGCAACCGTCCGGCGAATATTTTAAAAATACTTATTTCGACGTATGGTGACAGAGAGCTGAGTTCTGAATTATCGCGGGTCGGAGTCCATGCGTTTATCCCGAAACCATTCTCGGTCAAACAGCTGATCCATATACTGGTTCAACTGGTGGAGGTCAATCAGAAAAATCAGCGGATATGTGTGCAGGCTGACAGCCTCGCTGAACAAAAATATTAAATCTCAGAAAAAGAAAACAAATGTTGGCACGTCAAAAAATATTAAAAAGTCCGGGACACATTCAGCCCTTTAAGGCCACCGCCAATCCAATCCAAAACCCCATAACACTGATGATTGGTTTTCTAACAACGGCATGGAATGGATACTGGCCCCATGGCCTGAATGCAGGCATAGGGACGGCGATCAAAAAAATGACGCTTCCAAAAAAACAAATTACAAATAATCTTCATCGGGCGTTCAATATGGTTTTTAAAAGAAAACAATTAAAGGTAGCGTGGATGAAAAAGATAAGATTTTCGAATATATATCTTTTTACTGTTGCGGCCATATTTTTTGTTTTGGGAGCTTTTATTGAGTGGGAGACCATTGCAAGTATTAACAGAATAAATGCGAACCCCCTCGATTATCCAGAGTATCTTCATCTTATATTTTTCTTTGTCGGGTTTTTAGCCCTTTGTTCGATGTATTTTTCAGAAAAAATGGAGGCAACGATCCTTTCATCCGCCAATAGGGACCTTCAAAAAGAACTGGCAGAACGCAAGCGGATGGAAAAAGCCTTGATGGAAAGCGAAGAAGCTTACCGGGAGCTTTATGCGGAATCAAAAAGATCAAAAGAAGTGTATCGTTCTATTCTGCATTCATCTGCTGATGCCATCGTTATCTATGACATGAAAGGAAGCGTCCGGTATATAAGCCCTGCGTTCTCCCGGATATTTGGCTGGACCCTGGAGGACGTGAGAGGAAAAGAGATTCCTTTTATCCCGGAATCTGAGCGGGAATCCACCCGGGTCGTGATCAGGGATCTTGCAGAAAAAGGGACATCCTGCCACGGTTTGGAAACCACCCGTTACACCAGAGACGGACATTTAATAGATGTCAGCATCAGTGCTTCACGGTATAACGACCATGTCGGTCGGCCGGCCGGCAACCTTTTCATTCTTCGAAATATTTCAGAAAAGAAAAAACTTGAATCCCAGCTAAAATTTATTGAAAGGATGGGGACCATTGGAACGCTGGCGGGCGGCATTGCCCATGACTTTAACAATCTAATGATGGGTATGCTGGGGAATATTTCTCTGCTTTTATATGAGATCGACCCCACGCATCCACATCATGAAAAGCTGAAAAATATTGAAAAACTCATTGAAAGTGGCTCCTACCTGACCCGTCAGCTTCTTGGATTCGCAAGAAAAGGGAGATATGAGATCACACCGACAAATCTAAATCAAGTTGTACAAAGCTCCGCCATGACTTTTGGCAGGACAAGAAAGGATATCACGATTCACAGGAAGCTTTCCGAAGACCTCTTTTCCATAAAAGTGGACGAATCTCAGATCGAGCAGGTTCTGATGAATCTTTATATCAATGCTGCGGATGCCATGCCGGATGGTGGAGATCTTTTTTTAAAGACCATGAATGTTACCCACGAAGGAATGAAGGATAAACCCTATAATCCCAAACCCGGCCAATATATTTTATTGAATGTTATCGATAATGGGGCGGGCATGGATGAAAAAACCGCCGAGCGCATTTTTGAGCCGTTTTTTACAACCAAGGCGGTGGGCCAGGGCACAGGGCTTGGTTTGGCTTCTGCATATGGAATTATCAAAGGACATGGCGGATATATTGATGTTGATTCCAAGGAAGCGCAGGGAACCAATTTCAGCATTTATCTGCCTGCGTCAGATGAACCGATCCATCAAACCATGGAGATTTCTGAACGGATTTTATCGGGAAAGGAAACCATCCTTCTCGTCGACGATGAAGAAATGGTCATTGATGTGGGTGTTGAGCTGCTAAAAAAATTTGGCTACACCGTACTCGAAGCCATGAAAGGCTACGAGGCCATTGAGGTTTATAAAGCGAATAAAGATAAAATAGATTTGGTTATCCTGGATATGATTATGCCCGATATAGGGGGCGGCGAGACGTATGACACCCTAAAGAAAATTGATTCTGAAGTGAAAGTACTTCTTTCAAGTGGTTATAGTCTCAGTGGCCAGGCAAGTGAGATATTGGACCGAGGTTGTAATGGTTTTATTCAGAAACCTTTTAACATGAGAACCCTTTCACAAAAGATACGAGAAATTTTGAGCGATGATAACAGATAGAAGAAAGCATTCGAGAGTCAATACAAGCAGCCTCATATCTTATGTTTGTATAGACCATCGCGGCAACGAAACGACACAAGGGATTGGAAGAAGTCTCAATATAAGTCAAGGGGGGATTCTATTAGAAACGCATAAACCGATGGAATCGAAATATATTCTTCTGATGGTTATCGGCACAGAAGATGAATTAATCCAAGTTAAAGGCAATATCGTCTACAGCCTGCCGGATGATTCAAAAATGTTTCGAACTGGAATTCAGTTCCTTGAAACCAAGGAAAGAATCCTATCATTTGTATTAAACTTGGTTAAAACTTTTAGTAAATGAACTCCCCACCGCATCAGAAATCCACAAGACAGGCAGGGTCATATGGGTCAGGGATCCTGCGGTCGGTGTCATGTACAGTGAACCGAAAGGAACCGATAAGGATCTCGGATTTTATATGACACCATAACTTAAAGCATCCTCAAACTTCCCGGGGCAGTGAGTCATCATCTTTAATTTTTCAACATGTTCTTGCCAGAAGGTCATCCGGGTCCGGTGATACCCGCCGAGACTGCCCAAAATCCGAAAAAGGACCATTCACAGACGCCCAGGGGGATCAACACGGATTCCCGGTTCCTTTCAGAGAGGCCCATGTCGGGAGGATGCGTGCGCCTTTAAGCGCAGCTCGAACTGCCCGTCTCTTTACACACCCCACAGATATCACAGGATTCCATAGGACATGGGGGGGAAGTTTTCTCTTGCAAGGCTCTTTTGTATTCCTTTTTGAGAAAAGACTTGCGGATGCCGTGATCGATAAAGTCCCAGGGAAACAATTCATCTAAAGGACGTTCCCTGTGAACATAAAAATCAGGATTTACCGGAGAGGATTTGAGTGTCTTGGGCCAGTTCCCTTGATTTTTATTCGCAAGCCGCAATATTTGTGCAGTGTTTCGGTCTCCCCGGGACAACAGCGCCTGAATGTAAGCCCAACGCGGAATATCCGCGTGTAGGCGGATGTTCGCCACGCGCTTAAGGCCGCCCTTTATCTTTTTTATCTTTTCTTTTAGCAAACGGATATCATCCAGTACCACCCATTGAAACGGCGTGAACGGTTTGGGGACAAAACTGCTGAGACTGACGGTGATCTCCCCCATGCGCTTCCGGGCCCGGCTCGATTCGAGGAATCTGTGTTTTATCTTTTTACACAGGGTAACAATGGCGTCAATGTCATCCATGGTTTCGGTGGGAAGACCGATCATAAAATACAGTTTTAGGTTGGGAATACCGCCGGCGACCAGTGCCTCGGTGGTATCGAGAATATCTATTTCAGTGAAACCCTTATTAATCACCCTGCGCAGACGCTCTGTTCCGGTTTCCGGAGCGATGGTTGCGGTTTTGACGCTGCTTTTCCTTAGGACTGAAAGGAGTTCAGGTGTAAAAGCATCGGCTCTCAGGGAACTGAAGGATATTCGGATATCCTTTTCAAGGCTCTGGCGGCAAAGCTTGTCTAAATCGGGAAGATCCGAAACCGCAGCGCCCACCAGTCCAATTTTGTGGGTGATCGACGCCCCCTTTTCCATGCATTTCTCCAGAAGTGAAAAGGGTCTGAATCGCGGAGGTCTGTAAACAAATCCGGCGCTGCAGAATCTGCAGCCATGGGGACATCCTCTGCTGACTTCAATGAGAAATGTACTGTCAAAGATGGTGTCCGGGGTTACGATTTTACTGCAGATAGGAATCTGGGAGATATCTTCCACATATTGGCGTTCAACTTTAGCCGGAACGTCGGATTCCGGTTCAAATGCACGAAGCGTCCCGTCCGAATGGTAAGATGCTCTGTAAAATGTCGGAACATAGACGCCGGGGACTTCGCCGGCGAGGGTTTTTAAACACGATCTCCTATTTTGAGCCAGAACATCCGGTGAAACCGTGTCAAAAAACCCGGGCAGAACGGCTTCGGCTTCACCCATCAGAAAACAATCGATAAACGGGGCCAAAGGCTCCGGATTTAATAATAAAGCAACTCCCCCTGCAATCACCAGGGGGTGGGGGGTTCCTCTGTCATCAGACAGCAGGGGGAGGCCTGCTTTATCGAGAATTGTAAGGAGGTTGGGATAGTCATTTTCAAATGAGACCGAAAAAGCAATGATATCGAATTTTGAAATTGGATTCCCGGACTCCACGGTGAGTATGCGATCTGCTTTTTTTCCGGGTGTTTTCGGCAAGAAAGACCGTTCGCATACGACGTGCTCAACCGTGTTGATTAATTCGTATACCGCCTGAAAACCGAGATTGGACATCCCCACATGATACGTGTTGGGATATACCAACGCAACTTTGATGCGGCCTTCCCATCGCTTGCGGATTGCACCGATTTCCGGGTGGGCAACTTTTTTTTGAAATCTTTCGGTTTTCCCTGCCATTGGCTATCAGACGTTTCTGGATTTTTATCGTTCATCGGCATACGACAGTTTTTATCATGCACCCGTTCTCGTTCGCTAGTCCGCCTTTTTACGTAAAAATGTCGGCACATCAAGATCACTGAGATCCGTATTGTCGATGACAATTCCCTTGTATCCTCTGTAGGTCCCGCCGCTCGACTCGCCCACCGCGTGTTTACGCCGGATGAACGTCGGTTCATCATAATCTACGGCATCGTTCAAATCGTCCACCGTAATATCTCTGACCTTGCCTCTGAGCTCATTTTTAATCCCGGTTTCGGGACCCGAATTGATTCCGGTTGCAATGACCGTAACACGCATCTCATCACCGATGCTGTCTTCAACGGCGGTTCCCCAGATAATATCGGCATCTTTCCCGACTTCATGATATATCCGATCGGAAGCCTCGGTCATTTCTTCCATGGTCAAATCGCTGTTACTGGTGATGTTCATCAAAACGCCCTTGGCTCCGGAAATGGAGATATCTTCAAGCAGCGGATGGGATATGGCACGCTCGGCGGCCTCCATAGCGCGGTTATCACCTCTAGCGATACCAATGCCCATAATGGCCATTCCGGCTTTGGACATGATGGTTTTAACATCGGCAAAGTCGAGATTGATCAGTCCCGGCATCATGATAAGATCGGTAATGCCTTTGACAGAATGGAGCAGAACCTCATCGGCTTTCTTAAACATATCGATCATTCTGGCATTTTTGGAGGCAAGGCCCCTCAGTCTGTCATTGGGTATCGTGATGACGGTATCTGCAACTTTTTTGAGAATATTGATCCCTTCTTCGGCCTGTTTGGCTCTTTTGCCGCCTTCAAATGAAAAAGGCTTTGTCACCACAGCAACCGTCAGCACATCAACTTCTTTGCAGATTTCAGCAATCACCGGCGCAGCGCCGGTTCCGGTTCCACCGCCGAATCCTGCAGTGATGAACACCATATGGCTGCCTTCCAGGGCACTTTTTATGGCGTCCGAATTTTCCAGCGCCGCTTCCCTCCCGACTTGAGGATTGGCGCCGGCCCCGAGCCCCTGGGTCAGCTGCTCACCGATTTGAATTTTGATGGATGCCTTTGAGATTTCAAGGGCTTGGGAATCTGTGTTGGCGACAATAAATTTTACCCCCTGGAGCTCGGAATCGATCATGTTGTTGATCGCGTTCCCGCCGGCTCCCCCAACTCCGATAACTTTGATTTTTGCATAATTGTCGTTTTCTACTAACGTAAACGTCATTTCCCCCACCTCCTGTTACAGTAATTGGTTTTATCCTTTATCCTTGATAAACATACGTTAAAAGGGCCGTTCAGATGACCTCCTTGAACCACCGTTTCATCCGGATCATGATAAGGTTGAAAATATTGGAATCGCGAATCCTGAATTTCTTTTTGGGCTGAATTCTGGCACCGTACAGTACGAGCCCGACGCCGGTGGCATACATGGGATTATTGACGACATCCGTAAGGCCGCTGATCCCCCTGGGCGTGCCCAGCCGACTGGGGAGATCGAAAACCGTCTCTGCGATATCCGTTACCCCTTCCAGTAGAGATGACCCGCCGGTTAAAACCACACCGGAAGTAACAACTTTATCCATTCCGGCAAGAAAGATTTCCCGTTTTACCAGCGTGAAAATCTCTTCCACACGAGGTTCCAGTATCTCACCGAGGATCTGCCTTGGCAGCTTCCTGGGTTTGCGTCCGCCCATACCGGGAACTTCGATGGTTTCTTCGGAACTGATGCTCCGGGCGACACAGGTGCCATATTTTTTCTTGATCTTTTCGGCTTCAGCCATGGATGCACGCAGGCCGATGCTGATATCGTTGGTCAGATTGCTGCCACCGAGGGCCAGAACAAAGGTGTGCTTGATGTTTTTCCCTGAAAAAATTGCAAGATCACTCGTTCCGCCGCCGAGGTCTAAAAGTGCCGTTCCCACATCTTTCTCCTCGTTGGTGAGCACGGCTTCACCGGAAGCCAGCGGCTCCAAGACAATATCACAGACATCAAGACCCGAGCGGTTTGCACATTTCACAATATTATGGGCAGACGTTACAGCGCCGGTCACGATATGGATCTTAGCTTCCAGCCTTACGCCGGACATGCCCACAGGATTCTGGATCCCGCCCTGCTCGTCGATGATAAATTCCTGAGGGATCACGTGGATGACTTCACGATCCATGGGGATTGCGACGGCACGTGCGGCATCGATAACACGGTCCACGTCTTGCTGGGTAACTTCCGACCCTTTAATGGCGACAATTCCGCGACTGTTAAACCCTGTGATATGACCGCCTGCGATTCCGGCGTATACCGATGATATTTCACAGCCTGCCATAAGTTCCGCCTCTTCAACCGCCTTTTGTATCGATTCTACGGTGGATTCAATATTGACCACTACGCCTTTCCGAAGCCCGATGGAAGGATGTGTTCCGATACCGATGACGTTTATTTTATCTCCTGTCTTTTCACCGACCACGGCACAAATTTTAGTCGTTCCAATATCAAGACCGACGATAATATTTTCCTGTCCCTGCATTCTAAACCTCCTTATGGCCTCCGGCAGCAGATTCTATTTTCGCAGGATTAACTACGATACGATTTAAATTGTTGAGATCAATGGATTCGAGGTGTGAAAAACTTCCATTGTTTTTTAGATAAAAAAGCACATTTTTGAGCATTTCATATTTATTCGGATAATCATCGTACCCGATTTTTATGGCTTTGATGTGGTCAAACGCGTAAATTGTGAGACCCATTTCTCGATCCACACGGATTATTTTTATTAACCTGCAGGGAAGAACACTTTCAGGTTTTTTCCCCAGCGCCAAGATGGTCATCACCGCATTAAAAGGAACGCTCCGGGATTCACCCCGCACATTGATGTCTGAAAATTCAAGCCCACGAATCACCGGCAGGCGGCAATGGTCCGAGGCATCCATTTCTTTGAAAACCTCTCCATGGATATTGATGATAAATTTTCGACCCAGGTCTAAAGTGGCGAGGGGCTGCTGCTCTTTTATTCTGATACTGATTCCTGTGGGAAGTTCCCGGCTGACTTCAGCCTCCTCGATCCATGAATGTGCCAGGAGCCGCTTTCTAACCCTTGAAAGATTTACTGAAAGAATGTTTATACCTTTAGTTATCTGGCTCTGCTGCAAAACCTGTTCCGCCGTAAGCCGATAAGCGCCGGTTACCGTCAGACTTTCAGCCTTGAAATAATCGCACTGGGTTATAACGTCGTAGGTAAAAATAAAAAGAAAGCTGACCAGCAGCAAAAATGTCCCGACAGTCGCTGTTTTTATGCTGAAAATAACGCGCGTTATAATTTTATTGCGCTTTCTGGCAGAACTGTTTTTGTAATAATTTTTCCGGATGTGTTTACGTCCCAACAATCTTAACCTCTCTTTTAAGATCAATGTTGAACTTGTTTGATACGGTCTCTTCAGCCAGTTCCATCAATGCCAGAAAGTCTGCGCCCGATGCGTTGTGCCGGTTTATAAAAAAATTGGCATGCTTGGATGAAATTTCTGCCCCGCCGATGGATTTTCCTTTTAGGCCGGCCATCTCAATAAGTTGGCCCGCTGTTTTCCCGGACGAGGGATTTTTAAAAAAACATCCTGCACTCGGCCAGCCCATGGGCTGTTTTTTCCAGCGTGTTTTTAAAATTGTTCGCGCCTCTTTTTTGAGTTTTTCTGAATCCGAAGGACGCAGACAGAAGCAGCCGTCCAATATAACCGTTTGTCCACGATGACCATCTGTTAGCGCACTGTTCCATGAAAGCGTTCTGTAAGAAAAATCGAGCTGTTCCCGCGGAATTCTTCGGGTCCGACCCGTCGGCAGCAATACGGTGATGGATCTAAGGACGTTTTCCATGGCGCCATGGGCGGTCCCGGCATTCATCATAATCCCTCCGCCGACCGTCCCTGGAATGCCCAAGGCAAAATTCATTCCTTCAAGGCCCTGTTTCAGTGCATACGCGCAAAGGGATCGCATGCGAACACTTGCCGAGGCGCTCACGATAAGGCCATCGGATTCCATACCTGTCTGAACGATGGTCTTCAGACATTTTGTCAACACGATAACGATTCCCTTGATGCCGCCGTCCTTGACCAGAAGATTGGTGCCTTCGCCGATGATCAGATAGGAGAGTCCGTTATTCCATGACCATTCCACCAGCGCTTTAAGATCTTCAAGATTTTCAGGCGTCACCAAGGCTTCTGCCGGCCCCCCGACACGCAATGATGTATGTCTGGACATGGGTTCGCAAAACTTGACGGTGTCTCCGAACCGGTTTTCAAGCCATTGTATGCGATCAGAATCAAGGGTCATAAATGGTATGTCCTCTGCCGGCATTCCAAATATTGACGGTGTTGCAACACCTCTATTTTTACAATTCATCCAGCACCATTTCCCCGACTTTCCAAACATCTCCGGCACCCAGAGTGATCATAATATCGTTCGGGGCTAAAACGTTTTTCAGATGCGTAACCGCCGTTTCAAAATTTTGCATATAAACGACGTCCCTGTGGCCGTGGCGCTGGATTCCTTCAAACAGCGCATACCCTTCGACCCCTTTTATCTTCTCTTCTCCGGCGGCATAGATGGGAAGCACCACCAGCAGGTCCGACTGGTAGAATGAACGGGTGAAGTCATCAAAAAGCGCCTCGGTTCTGCTGTACCGATGGGGTTGGAACACCACCACAATCCGCCTCCCCGGCCAGCATTCCCTTGCGGCATGCAGGGTGGTCTTGATCTCCGTAGGATGATGCCCGTAATCGTCGATCACCGTAACCCCTTTTTTTTCACCCTTGATTTCCAGCCGCCGTTGAACACCCTCCGCGGTTTGAAGGGCCGATTTTATAACCTCAAAGGCGATATCGAGTTCAATGCCCACCGCGATACTTGCCAAGGAATTGTAAACATTATGAAGGCCCGGGAGGTTCAGCAGGATCTCTCCGAGTAACGTTCCAAGATGATACACCTTGAACCTGCTTTGTAGTCCTTCAAACGCAACATCTTTGGCTTGGAAATCGGCCTGGGTGCTCATTCCATAGGTCGTAAACCGTTTATGAATGTTCGGAATAAGCCCCTGGATCGACTCATCGTCCAGGCAAAGAACCGCCAGACCGTAAAAAGGTATTTTGTCAATAAAGCTCATAAAGACGTCTTTGATGTGATCCAAGTCTCGATAATAATCGAGATGCTCTCGATCGATATTCGTCACCACCGCGATGGTGGGAGACATCTTAAGAAAAGAGCCGTCACTTTCATCGGCTTCGGCCACAATATAATCCCCCTCGCCGAGGAGGGCATTGGAATCGATACTTTTTAGTTTCCCGCCGATAACCACCGTAGGGTCAAGCCCCCCTTTACCCAGAACAGCGGCGACAATGGATGTGGTGGATGTTTTACCGTGGGCGCCGGCAACCGCCACGCTGTACTTCAAGCGCATCAGTTCTGCCAGCATTTCCGCCCGGGGGATGACCGGAATCGACCCGCGTCCTGCGGCAACAACTTCAGGGTTGTCCGGCCCCACCGCCGACGAAGTGACCACAACATCGGCTCCCCGGACCTGTTCTGCAGAATGACCTTTAAATATAGTGCCTCCGAGGCGTTCCAGACGCCGGGTAATGTCCGAAGAACTGATGTCAGATCCAGACACCTTGTAGCCGAGATTGAGAAGGAGCTCGGCAATTCCGCTCATTCCGATACCGCCGATTCCGACAAAGTGGATATGATATTTTTTAAGAAACATGCGTTTAGTTCAATTGGTTTTATTGGTTTTACCAAGCCCATCCGGACACGCCGGAAAAATAGCAAAATTCATCATCAAGAAATCAACGCGTAACAGTCATCGACAATCGCCGCTGCCGCGTCGACCCGGCCAAGATCCCCGGCCCGGGATGCCATCCCGTGAAGGTCATCCGGGTTGGCGGCATAAAAATCAATTCGCTCTGCAAGGGCGTTGCCGCTGAGATCCTTTTCAAGGATCATTTCGGCAGCCCCGGCATCGACCAAAGAACGTGCATTGAGCACCTGATGGTCATCCGCAGCAAACGGAAACGGTATAAAAATGACCCCCTTTCCAATGGTTTTGACTTCTGCCACCGTGGTCGCCCCTGCCCGGCATATGATCAGATCGGCTTTTTCATACTGCCTGCTTATATCGTTGAAAAAGGCCTGGACTTTACCGGGAACGCCCTGTTCTTCGTAAACACGTTTTACCCGGATTTCATCGCGTGGGCCGGTCTGATGCACGAACAAGTAAGCTTCTTTATCATCGATGCATTCAATGGCTTCCAAAACCGCCATGTTTATACGGTGAGCCCCCTGGCTCCCGCCGAGTATCAGGATCGTGAACTGCCGGGGCTGCCCTGAATCCGGCGTGTGGACAGCTGCCTGCCCCCTTGCCAATTGGAGAATTTCTTTGCGCACAGGGTTTCCCGTAACCCGTGTTTTTTTAGGGTTCAAGCCGGTTTTTGTTTCGTTGAACGAGACATATATCCGGTCCGCAAAACGCGATAGAATCCGGTTGGTAATTCCGGGCAGAATATTCTGTTCATGCAGGACAATGTTAATCCCCAAAAGCCATGCCCCCGTCACAAGGGGTCCGGCGGAATAGCCGCCCACACCCACCACCAAATCGGCCTTGAAGCGTTTGAGAATCAGGATAGATTCAATGATGCCTTTGGGTATTTTCGAGACCGACACGATCTGATTCCAAAATCCCCGCCCCTTGAAGCCTTCAGCGGTAATCGATTGATGTTTAAACCCTGTTTCCGACAAAATCGAAATTTCAAAAGGGCGTTCGGTACCCACGAATAAGACACTGTTTTCCGGGTTTCTGGCCAAAAATTCCTGAGCAATGGCAATCCCCGGGAAGAGATGCCCCCCGGTCCCGCCACCGGCGATAACGATGCGCAACGCCCTTGAAGCATTTCCAAACGCGCCGAAGTTTCTTCTTTTCTTTGCCTTCTTATCGTCTTGAACCATAACTGCCGTTTGCTTTTTGTGACACGTCACGCGTCTTTTGAAAGTGCAGCGCGTCCACCCAGAATTCAGATGATCCGTTAAAAACCGGATGGTCTGAATGCGACAAATTTCTTCAACCGCCTAAAATAATACGTCATCTTAACTTTTAGTTTTGGCCATTTTTTTAGAGGCCCCGATATTCATCAGCAGTCCGATGGATACCATGTTGATCAAAAGGGATGTGCCGCCATAGCTCAAAAACGGCAGCGTAAGCCCCTTGGTGGGCAGGAGTCCAAGGGCAACGCCCATGTTGATGCACACCTGCAGGCCCATTGCCGTTGTGAGGCCGATGGCCACCAATGATCCGAAAACATCCTTGCTGTTTCTGGCGATCGATACCCCCCGCCATAAAATTAGGGTATAGAACCCAAGGATAATCAAAACGCCCAAAAGACCGAGTTCCTCTCCGATGACCGAAAAGATGAAATCGGTGTGGGGTTCAGGAAGGTAAAACAGCTTCTGATAGCCGCCGCCGATGCCTGTACCCCAGATCCCCCCGGTACCGAAAGCCAAGAGGGAATGAACAATCTGGTAACCTTTATCGGCTGAATACTGCCAAGGATTCAGGAAAGATATGAGACGCTCAATTCGATAATCCGCACTGACCATTAAAAAATAGACGATGGGGGTTGCCACGGCCAATGATCCCAGCAAATGTGAAATTCGAACCCCCCCGATAAAAAGCATTATCCATGTAATCGCACCCAGAATTACCACCGAGCCGAAATCCGGCTGTAAAATGATCAGAATCGCAAACATGCCAAGGAGCAAAATGTGGGGTAGAAAACCGACCTTGAACTCCTTGATTCTATCCTTTTTTTTATTCATTGAATATGCCAGATAGATCACCAGTGCAAAACGGGCGAATTCAGAAGGCTGAAACGTAATTTTTTCCACACGAAACCATCGCGTTGCACCGCCTGCCGAATATCCGAACCCGGAAACCAGAATCGCTATAAGGAATATAAAGGCCAGGACAAGCAACGGATATGTCAAAGAACGAAAAACCCGGTAGGGTATATGATAGCTGACCACCAGTGCAACAATACCCAACAGCGCAAAAATCGACTGTTTTTTTAAAAAATAATAGCTCGTGCCGAACTTTTTCAGCGCCAGGGCCGAGCTTGCGCTGTAGACCATGACAATTCCGATGCCCACCAGGAACAGGACCGGAAACAACAGCGCGATATCATATTGGAGCGACGGTTTGCGAACTTTCTGGATGTCCTGCTTGTCACGGGTCATGCTTTTTTTCTGGGTTCCTTTTTCTGCCGTTGCTGCCATTATTTTTGTTCCCGGCTTGTCCGAGTAAGGTTTTCCACAGCCGAACAGAAGGCTTCTCCCCGCTCCGCATAACTGTTGTACATGTCAAAGCTCGAACAACCGGGAGATAACAACACCACATCCCCGGGCACCGCAGATAGAAATGCAAAACCCACCGCTGCTTCCATTGTGGATGCCGTTTCCACCCCCGCCTTGCACGTATCTTCAAGAACCGATTTTATCTCAGCCCCCGCCTCGCCCATGACGATCAGTTTTTTTACACACTCCTGCACCAGTCCCCGCAATTGTTTAAAGTCTCCGCCTTTATCACGCCCGCCCATAATGAGGACCACCGGGTTCCCGAAGACTTCCAGCGCTCTGGCCACTGCGTCGATGTTCGTACCTTTTGAATCATCATAAAACCGGATGTCATGGATGGTTTTTATATATTCCAGTCGATGGGAAAGGCCTTTAAAATCGTTTAACCCGGATTGGATCCCTTCTAAAGTACCGCCGACAGCCAGGGCTGCCAACGATGCCGCCGCAACGTTTTCCATATTGTGCCGGCCCATGAGATTTACCTTTGAAAGGTCAAGAACGGCGTCCGGGTTCCCTTGGGTGCATATTTTGATTGAACGCGCATTTTGCCCATTGATTCGGGCGATAATTGCATATTCCCGGTTGTGTGCATGAGAATTGCCCTGATGATAAAAGGGCAGTTTCCGGGCCCGAAGTGTTTTGCCGATCGAACAAACCACCGGATCAGAGCCGTTTAGCACTGCGGTATCGCCTTCTTGCTGGTTTTCAAAAATCCGGCCTTTGGACCGGGCATAAGACTCGAAATCCGGATACCGGTCGAGATGATCGTCACGGATATTCAGCAGAACACTCACCCGAGGCCTGAATGTATTGATGGTATCGAGCTGAAAACTGCTGACTTCCGCGACAACCACGTCGGCGGTTTCCCCCGTGTCCGCATACTCGATCAAAGGATTGCCGATATTTCCCCCCACAAAAACTTTAAATCCTGAGTTTTCGAGCATGCGCCCCAAAAGCCGTGTTGTGGTGGTCTTCCCGTTGGTACCGGATATGGCGATAACAGGCTCCCGGATGAATCGTGACGCCAGCTCGAGCTCTCCCAATACCGGAACGCCGTTTTCCTTGGCCCGTTCTATGGGCAAGATGGTATGGGGAACCCCCGGGCTTACAACAATGAAATCAGCCTGTTCGAAGGTTTCGATGGTATGCCGGCCCAGTTCCAGTTTAACGCCCATTTTTTGCACTTCAGCAAGATTGGATCCCAGGGTTTTTTCTTCGGCAATGTCGGTAACGGTAACCGACGCACCCCTGTTTTTGGCAAACCGCGCCGCCGCCACACCCGAGATGCCCAGACCGACGACAAGAATATTTTTATTTGCAAGATCCATGAAATTTAGCAGGTTATAAGTTATAAATTAAGGGGTGTCCATAATGACCGACACCCTATTATCTTCATCTTTATCTCAGTTTCAGCGTACTCATGGAAATCAGCGCCAGTGCAATTGCGATGATCCAGAATCGAACAATGACCTTGGGTTCCGCCCATCCTTTGAGTTCAAAATGGTGGTGGAGCGGCGCCATTCGAAAAATCCGGCGGCCGTTGGTCATTTTGAAAAAACCGACCTGAAAAATCACGGACAGGGTTTCAATGACAAAGAGCCCGCCCACCAGGGCCAGCAGTATCTCCTGTTTGGTGATAACCGCCACGGTACCGATGGCTGCACCCAGGGCCAGCGAACCCACATCACCCATGAAAATTTGTGCGGGATACGAATTGAACCACAAAAAACCCAGGCCTGATCCGGCCATCGCTCCGCAGAAGACGGCAATCTCTCCACTCCCGGCAACGTAATTGATCTGCAGATAATTGGCGATCTTGAAGTGCCCTGCCACATAGGCAAACACCATATATGCCGCCGAAGCGATGATAAGAGGTCCGATGGCAAGACCATCCAGCCCGTCGGTGATGTTGACTGCATTGGAGGTGCCGATGATGACAAATGCAGCAAACAATATATATCCCCACCCGAGATCGGGTGATATATTTTTAAAAAAGGGAACGGTCACCCGGGTGGAAAAGTCCGGAACCGTGTAGACCAGAATCCCCGTAAGGATTGCCAGAATCGTCTGTAACAGAAATTTGTTTCGAACATTTAACCCCTTGCTCTGCTTCTTGATCTGCATGAGGTAGTCATCAATAAAACCGATGGCCCCATAACCCGCCGTCACCAGGAGGACGATCCAAACAAAATAATTGGTTAAATTGGTCCATAACAGGGTGGAAACAATGATTGAAAAAATGATCAGCGTCCCGCCCATGGTGGGCGTCCCGGCCTTTTTATGGTGTGTTTCCGGACCGTCATCCCGGATATACTGCCCGATCTGCATATAGCTCAGTTTTCGAATCACCCAAGGCCCCAGCAAAAAGCAGATTAAAAACGCCGTCAAACTGGCATAGATCGTCCGGAACGTAATGTACCGGAATACATTAAAAACCGATATGGTTTTATGAAGCGGAAATAGTAGATGATATATCATTCTTTAATTATGCCTGAAGCGATAATGTTTTGAAAAAGTAAAATATTACATTCATTTTAATTGCCGGCCCAGCCAAGCAGCCCCTGGACAACCTTTTCCATGGCCATTCCCCTGGACCCTTTCACCAGAATCCAATCGCCGGCCTCCAGCCGGCCGATGACGTCCTCTATAATTTCTTCCCGGGTCCCCTTGAAAATATTCCTGGAATCCATATGTTCTTCCAATGCACCGGTTACGACATTTTCAGCATAGTCGCCGGTTGCATAAATCCTTTCGATACCGGACCCGGCTGCTTTGGAACCCATCTCCCGGTGCAGAGACTCTGCATGTTCTCCGAGTTCAAGCATGTCGCCGAAAATAAGGATTCCCCTGCCCTGACCCTTTAATGACCGAAGGGTCTCCATGGCGGCCTCCATTGAACCCGGGTTGGCATTGTAGGTATCGTCGATGATATGGACCCCTTTGGCGGTTTTAAGGATGTTCATCCGCCCCGGAACCGGTTTAAAATCTTCCAGACCCGCCTTGATTTCACCGGCAGTCAGCCCCAAAAGATGGCCTACGGCCGCGGCTGCCAGGGCATTGGAAACCATGAAAACAGCCGGAGTTTTAAGATCGACCCGGATCCGTTCTCCTGGGAGCACCAGGACAAAAGAAAGTCCCGACGTTTTTCTCTGGATAGACTCGGCCCGGATTGCGGCATCTGCCGAAACGCCGAAGAACAAAACCTTCCCGGAGATTGTATCCGCCAGTTTTAAAAGTCTGGGATCATCTGCATTGAGAACCGCCGTACCTCCCGGCTTAATTTTTCCCAGGAGTTCACCTTTGGCGTGCATGACGGCATCCAGAGAGCCCAACCCTTCAAGATGTGCAGGACCGATATTGGTAATAACCCCTAAATCCGGCAAACAGATTTGGGCGAGCCGTTCGATTTCTCCGGGTCTGTTCATGCCCAGTTCCAAAACAGCCCACCGGTGGTTTCGGTTCAGATTCAGCAGGGTCAGGGGAAGCCCGATTTCGTTGTTTAAATTCCCCTGGGTCGACAATGTACAAAAACGACGGGAAACGACCCCGGTTGTCATGTTTCGGGTGCTGGTCTTTCCGTTTGAGCCGGTTATGGCGATCACCGACACATGGGTACGTTTTCTGTTAAAGGCCCCAAGGTCGCCCAATGCTTTGCCGGTGTCATTGACCGTGATACACGTAATCCCGGGTGTTAACGATCTTAGTTCAGGCGGTGTGTGGGTTCTATTCTTTTCCACCAGAAGTCCGCCGATGCCTTTTTTCAGGACATCTTCAATAAAACGGTGTCCGTCATGAACGTCGCCTTTGATGGCGATAAACAAGTCTTCAACAGATATCCTGCGCGAATCGATGGAGACCCCGGTAAACGTGGCATTGGAATCACCGCAAAAAAGTTCTCCGCCGGTGGCTTCGAGAATCTCAGCAGCGGTCCACGGTATGGGGGTGAGGGATGCGGACTTCGGGGTGGCGGTTTGAAGTTCCGAACACCCACAAGATGTGGGGTCAGAACCCGGGCCGTCGATCATTGAGAGCGCTTTTCCCGCTTCTTCTCTGTCATCAAAAGAAAGGGTCTGATCCCCGATGATTTGATAGGTTTCATTGCCTTTTCCCGCGATCAGAACCGTATCTTCGGGCATAGACGCCATCATTGCCAGCTGTATGGCGCTTCTCCGGTCGGGCTCCACAACGCATCCTTTTTTTTGGAATCCCTTGTTCAGATCCAATGGGGTATAGATGTGCAACGGCAGATTTTTTGTTCCCGCCAGGATCTCATCGATGATGTCCATGGGCCGTTCAGATCTTGGATTATCCGACGTAACAATGACAAGATCAGAAAGCCTTGCGGCGATTTCACCCATCTGGGGCCGTTTGGCCCTGTCCCGATTGCCGCCGCAGCCAAATACGCAGATGAGTCGACCCGGAGCCGATGATCGTAACGCGGACAGCACATGTTCAAGGGCATCCGGTGTGTGGGCATAATCGACATATACAAACCGGTTGTCGTCATTGGGAATGGTTTCAAGACGCCCGGGTACGACGCTTACCGATTCAATGGCGTCTTTGATAATGTCCAATGAAACACCGACGGCAATGGCGACACCGGTAGCGCAGAGAATGTTTTCCAAATTATGTTGTCCCACCAGGCTGGATTTGAACTCAAAAAATCCTTCAGGCGTAGAAATTCTGCCCGAAATTCCGGTGAGGTCGTGGTCGAATCTCTCGGCCCATATACTGGTTTTGTCCGAAAAACCTGTGGAAAGAACAGAGATTTCACCCGATCTTGCTTCGAGCATATGGATCAGCTGTTTTCCCCGTTCATCATTCTGATTGATTACGGCCAGGGCCCGGTCATTGCCCGATTTGGGCCCAAGGATTTCTGTAAAAAGTCTTTTTTTACAAGACCAGTAGGACGCCATATCTTTGTGATAATCAAGGTGGTCCTGGGTCAGATTGGTAAAGACCCCCAAGTCGAATTTACAATTGTAAACCCGGTCCAGATCCAGTGCATGTGAAGAGACCTCCATGACAACATGGGTAATTCCTTCCTCGAGCATTTGTGCCAGTATCTTCTGAAGATCCAATGATTCGGGCGTTGTTATGGGATTTTGAAAAGTCTTTCCCGAATAACGGTAATTTAGGGTTCCGATGACCCCCGCATGGATACCGGCTTGGGAAAGAATCTGCTCAATTAAAAATGCCGTGGTTGTTTTGCCGTTGGTACCGGTGATACCGATCAAAAAAAGTTTTTCCGAGGGATTCGAATAAAACCTGCCGGATAGGGTTGCAAGGGCCCTTCGGGCATTTTCGACCTCTATAATTAGGGATTCTCTGTTCACGGGTTTCTGGGCAACGATTGCGGTTGCGCCTCTGGACAGTGCGTCATCGACAAAGTCATGTCCATCTGCAACGAGACCTTTTATGGCAACAAACAGTCCCCCCGGCTCAACATCCTGTGACCGGAAATGAATGGAACCTATTTCAGGGTCCGGTGAAAGCGAAAGGCTTGCCGTATCCGGGTCATGGGGTTCAGCGTTCCGGGTATCCGTATTGGCTTCGCTGGATTTCGCCCGTATTCCGTGAAATTTTACCGGATGGATTGTTTTTAATAAATTCGAAAGCTGCACGCTTTTGCCTTGCTCCCCAGAGAGACGATTAAACCGTCTGTTTTGCTTTTGGGTGATATATTCATATAGGCCAGAGTTTTCTGAGCGATATTTTTAAATGCCGGCGCCGCGACGGTACCCCCGTAATGCTGTCCTTTGGGCTCGTCAATGACCACCAAAATTGCAACCTTCGGGTGTTCCGAAGGTACAAAGCCGACAAAAGATGATACATATTTCCCGTTCGCATACCCGCCGTTTTTACCGATTTTCTGTGCTGTTCCTGTTTTGCCGCAAACGGAATACCCCTCGAGTGCAGCATTGACACCGGTGCCCCCTTCGGTGGTGACGGTCTGCATGATCCGGGTTAAGGTCCTGGCGGTTTTTTCTGAAATTACCCGCCGCCCTTTACTTGGGGCAAAGCTTTTTATGAGGCGTCCATTGTGATCGGTAATGGCCTGAACAACATAGGGCTTCATGAAAATCCCTTTGTTCGCAATGGCAGACGTCGCGGCAACGAGCTGCAATGCTGAAACCGATACCCCCTGTCCGAAGGATATGGTGCCGGCGTCGATTTTTGTCCACTTTTTGAAAGATGCCAGACTGCCGGCGGTTTCTCCGGGACAGTCTATTCCGGTTTTTGTTCCGAAACCGAAATTATGCAGTGTTCTGAATAGAGATTCAGACCCTGTTTTGGTGCTGAATTTGATGGCGCCGATATTGCTCGAATATTTGATAATCTGTTGCAGAGAAAGCCATCCATACTCGTGGGTGTCGTGAACAACGTGTCTGCCCACCCGATACGCACCGTTTTCGCAATAAAAAATACTGTTCGGCGAGCAGCTGCCGGACTCTATGGCCGCTGCGGCACTAAAAATTTTCATGGTTGATCCCGGTTCAAAGGGATCGGTGATCACCCGGTTCCGCCAAAGCTCTTGGTCGAATTCATTTAAGGCATTGGGATTTAAAAAAGGGAAGTGTGCCAGCGCCAATACGGCGCCGGTGCCGGTGGCCATCACAACGGCCATTCCGGATTTTGCCGAAAATTTTGTCACAGTTTCGGCAAGGGTTTTTTCCGCAATGTATTGGATGTTGCTGTCAATGGTGAGAACAAGATTTTTCCCCCTGGAATCTGAATCGGTTATGTTTTCAGCCTCAAATCCACGACCGTGCGCATCCCTTAAAACCGTATATCGGGAAACAGCCCCCTTGAGATCATCGTTGCAATAAAATTCGATCCCTTCCAGGCCGTTATCGTCAATATCGGTAAATCCAATGAGTTGGGAGGCGAGTGTTTTGTTGGGATAAAAACGCTTGTGTTCGCGTAAAAAATCGAGGCCGTCGATGTTAAGATTCCGGACGGTTTCGGCCTCCTTGGGGGTTACTTTTCTTTTAATCCATACAAACTTTTTTTCAGAAGTAAGTCTTTTGGCAAGCACATTACGGTTAATTTTCAGCGCCTTGGCAAGTGATTTGGCTGCTGCCTTCGGGTTTTTTATTTGTGGCGGGTGTGCAGCAATAGAGGTAACATCAATACTGACGGCCATTTCCCTGAGGTTTCTATCGTAGATTGTTCCGCGTTTTCCAGAAGATTTTAAAGACACTTCATACTGGTTTGCGGCTTTCTCGGACAGCCAGGAACGGCAAAAGATCTGAAGATACATCGCTTTGGCGCCAATAATGGTAAAAAAGAGTGTAAAGACAATCCCAACGATGATCACGCGAAATTTTATCTGTTTCATATTAACATCGTGTCGTGTATCGCGAATTCATACACCAAAGAATTAGTATGATATGGTTTTTGGGTATCATGGAATAACCATCGTCTGTTTTCGAGTGGGCGTTACCAGGCCAAGTTGGTCTTTTGCAATTTTTGAGATTCGTTCCGGTGATTTTAAGCTTGCCAGCTCAATCTTCAAGTTGGTCTCCAAGGCCACAAGTTCATGCCGTCTTTGGGTCTCTTTTGAAATTTCGTAGCCGACCCCGATACAGTTGACACGGGACCACGTATACAAGAAAAGCTCTGCAATAAATACGGTCATGAAAAGAATCCAGATTCCCGTTATTTTCATATCCCCTGTTTTTCTTCGTGTTTTCCGGGCCATTATATCTTTTCCGCTGCTCTCAATTTTGTACTTCTTGCCATGGGATTTCTTGCAATCTCGTCTTTTGTGGGACGAACGATCTTTTTGGTCAGTAAGCGAATGACCGATCTTTGATCACAGACACATTTGGGAAAATCAGGTGGGCACACACACGATTTTTCCAAAGCTTTTAATCGATGTTTTACAATTCGGTCTTCAAGGGAGTGGAAAGATAGAATACAGAGACGACCTTTGGGAGTGAGGAGATCCGCAACGTTTTTCATGAATAAATCGAGCATTTCAAGCTCCCTGTTTACAGCAATTCTAAGCGCCATGAAAACCCGTGTTGCCGGATGAATTTTTTGATCAAACAGTGCAGGCTTTGGAATCGCATCGCACACAATCCGGGCCAGATGTTTGCTGGACCTTATGGGGTTGCCCTTCCGCTGCTGAACTATTTTTCTTGCGATTTGTGCTGACCAGCGTTCCTCTCCGTATTCCTGAAATATTTTCCTGAGGCGATGTTCCGCCGTCCGGTTGACCAAATCTTCCGCTGTTGTGTTCGCCGCTGTGCTCATCCGCATATCCAGCGGTTCATCCCTTTTAAAACTGAAACCACGGCCGCTTGATTCGATCTGATCAAGTGAAATCCCAAGATCAAGGAGAATGCCGTCCACCGATCTTATCTTTAACTGTTCGAGAAAATCAGGAAGATATATAAAGTTTTCGTGAAAGATGTGGACCCTTAAGTCCAATGGTTCTAACATTTTTTTTGCGTGTTGGACGGCATCTATATCTTGATCGATGCCGATAAAGACGCCACCGGGTATGATTTTTTTGCATATTGCCCTGGCATGTCCCGAGCCTCCAAGGGTACAATCGACATAGATTTTCCCGGGTCTGCAGTTCAGATAGCGGAGCACTTCATGAAGCATTACAGGGGTATGTTTGAACGACATACAATTAGAGCCCTAATTTTGCGATTTCGTTTCTTACGTCCTCCTTTTTCATATCCTTTTCCAGATGCATATTCTCTTGGTCCCAATTTTCCCGTGACCATACTTCAAAATGATCGAGAACGCCGACCAGTACGATTTCTCTGTCTAACCCCGCATATTCTCTCAAATTCTGCGGTATCAAAACACGATCCTGTTTGTCGCAGGGACATTCAAAAGATCCGCCGATAAAGACTCTTCTGAATCGCCGCATACTCTCGCTTTTCTCGGCAAGGGACAATATGCGGTTCTCGATTTTTCGCCACCCGTCATAGGTATAGGCCACAAGCCCCGAATCCATCCTGGAAAGCATGACGCCATAGGATCCGTCTGCTTTAATCATGTCACGGAATCTGGCAGGAACGATGATGCGTCCTTTGGTATCGATGGTATGAAATGAGCTTCCTCGAAACATATTTCTCCAGAGTTATCCACTTTAATCCACTTTTTTTGTTTAAAAGTACATTTTTCGATAAATGTCAAGAAAAATAAATAAATATATTATATTTTTTTATAATAATTTATAAATGTTAAAGGAAAATATTACATTAAATATAAAGTGGAGTAAAGTGGATATATTTTACATATTTGGGGTATGGTGTGGATATTGCGGAAAACAGGCGGGCGCTTGGGCGGCCCTTTTGGATGCTCGAAAAACAATCAATGTGTTTTAACTGTCTATTTTTTAAATGTTTTTAATATTGACAAACTCGTAAAAAGTCTTTTGTGAGCCATACCTGATCATTTGGGGATCCAGTGTTTCCTTGGGGGTGATTGCCGACCGTTGGGGCTTTGGCGGTGAAAATGATTAAAACAATTGACACGAATTCTGGAATTGAAACGGTTTTTTATGCACTCGGGATAGTTTCAGTGACGCTGGTGGGGGTCATTGTAATATTGATTCAAAAAACGCGTTAAAATATGCCCCTAAGATTCCTTCGCTGTTGCAGTCCAATGACGTATTGGATCAGACAAGAATTTTAAAATTTTCCCCAAAACAAATAAAAAAGGGCCAAATGATATTCAGCCCCAACATCTTGTTCAAAATGGTAGGCACGATTGGATTTGAACCAACGACCTCTACCGTGTCAAGGTAGCGCTCTCCCCCTGAGCTACGTGCCTGTATGTTTAAAAATTTGTTAACACCTCTTTTTTGACCTGTCAAGAAAAATGGCTGTTTGAACCCAGATCTAAATCCTGGTCCAGGGATGTCTCATCTCTTCAGCGGCCGACCGCCGCTGGGAACTAGCCGGCTCATGAGAAACCTTTGGGCGCACTTTTGCTGCAACCGCTGCCGCCGGAACTGCCGATAAAACACGTGGAGCTTAAAAGCCGCTTTACCCGGCGGTGAGAACATTCAGGGCAGGTTGCCGTTTCATCATCGCTGCTGAAAACAAGCACCTCAAAACAATGGTGACACTTTTCACATTGATATTCATATATGGGCATGAAAAACCTCCTAATCTCGTTTTTTTAAATCAAATATTGAGCCAACGCCTCTCTCATCGTATCCGTAACCGCCATCGATGTATCCGCTGTGTAATCATAACAGACCTGGACCGATTCACCGGTGGCATAAACCATCGATTCGTCTTTAGCGTCCATGAGTTTATATCCAAAAGAAAAACTTCGGTTCCCGATGTGTTTGACCCACATTTTAAGGGTAATATTGCCATTAAATTTAATCGGCTTCAGATAATCACAGCGGATATGGGCCAGGATAAAGGTAAAGTCCGAAGGGTCCGAAACCTTAAAGATTTTTTTGGAAAAATTTTTTCGCCCTTCTTCAAAATATGTAAAAAAAACTGCATTATTAACATGTCCCAGGGCATCAAGGTCACGGAACCTGACGTCTATGTCGGTGGAAAATATTTTATTTGATGGCATTCAAAACCCCCAAACCGGATAAATTTTGGTTAAACCTAATTTGAGCGATTGTCGAGTTTGCCGAAGATGCAAGGCATGAGACATGCAGCCGTAGTATGCGACTGCAACTGTCTCATAACGCAGCAGATTCGGTAAAATCGGCAATCCCGGAGGGTTTCAAATCCTGACTTTTTTAACAAATGAAAAACGACCCAACAGGTGAGAAACTATAAGGCTTTAATTGCTATTTAACGGCCGAAAACAATTGATTTTATTCTACTCCGTCACTATTTGAAACGCTCAATTTAGGTTAAAAATAGTGATCATACCCCTGTCATGTCAAGGTCTAACCCGAATTTCCCACGAAAAACATCAAACAGGAAGGGCAAATTAACCCCACCGGGCTTGCCATCAACCTCGATTCCCTTTTTCAAAACCTAAATTGAGCGTTTCAAACGGTGACATTTTTTTGCATAAATACATTCACCGATAGAATGAGACCTATTGGCAATTTTAGCAATGTATATTTATTTGTAATTATTAAAATTTTAAATTTCTGTCACGATTTGAAACGATAGTTTAGGTAAAAATATATTGGACTTATTCAGCCCCATGTGGCAAATTGATAGCTTAGAAAGGAGGTGGCCGGTATGAATGTGAGAAAATCTGTTTTTTCAGGAAGCTGGTACCCGGGCAGTGCTTCGGCGTGCGAGAAAGAGATCAAAGGTTTTCTAAAAGAATACGGCACAGAAACCATTTCGGAAAAAACCTTAACCGGCGGCATCGTGCCCCATGCCGGATGGTTTTTTTCAGGCAGCATCGCATGCAATGTAATACACTGTCTTCAAGATGAAAATCCTCCGGATGTGGTTGTAATTTTCGGCATGCATCTCCATAGCGGTTCCCCGGCCTATATTATGACCGACGGGGCATGGGAGACCCCTTTTGGTGCCATACAAATAGAAACACAACTTGCGGGTGAACTGGCCGAAAAATTTACATTTGAAATCGAAACCGCGGATCGCTTTACCCAGGACAATACCATCGAACTTCAGCTCCCTTTTATAAAATACTTTTTTAAAGACACTAAAATCGTTCCCATCGGTGCGCCGCCGACGAAAAAATCTCTTGAAATCGGAAACGCTGTCGCCGACATGTCAACCCGGATGGGGCTCCAGGTCAAAATTATCGGTTCCACGGACCTGACCCATTACGGTCCGAATTACGGCTTTATGTCCCAGGGCACGGGACCTTCAGCGGTGGACTGGGTCCGAAATAAAAATGACCGAAGGGTTATTGATGCCATGCTGGCCATGGACCCTGAAAAGGTTATTAAAGAAGGCATGACCCACCAGAATGCCTGCTGCAGCGGCGCGGCCGCAACCGCCATAGCAGCTGCAAAACAGCTCGGGGCACAACACGGAGAAACCATAGCATATGCCACCAGCTATGATAAAAGTCCCGGCGCCAGTTTTGTGGGATATGTGGGGATTGTGTTTTAAATCATACCTAATTTGAGCGATTGTCGAGTCCAAACCTGCCCGGGCTTCATTGGATCCAGTTGGGGCGGCCCGCCACCCAGGCATCCACCGTCTGTTCCAGCCAGCCGGCCACCGCCTTCTCCATATAAAATTTCGGGAAAAGAAGATCCGCGTCCGATTCAATCAATCCCGCTTCACGGGCGGCTCGGGCCAGCAAGGTATGCGGATAAATCCGAATGCCGGTGGTAACTTTCACAACTTCCAGCGCCAAGGAGTCGGCAAAAGTGAGACTTTCCAGAACGGTCTTTCTGTCCTCACCGGGTCCACCCAGCAGCAAAAATCCCATGCGATGGATGCCAACCGCCTTCAGTCGTTCTGAAATCTTCCGTACATCATCCGGACCATATCTTTTGTTCATGTTTCCAAGTATCTTTATTGAACCGCTTTCAAAACCAAAACTGACCTCTCTGCAGCCGGCCAGCGCCATTTTTTCCGCCAGCGCCGCATCAACCTTCCAGGGATACAAGATACACCGCCAGATGATCTTCAAATCTGCCGATATCAATCGGTCACACAGCGTTTTGGCATAGGACGGCGGAAAATTAAAGGTATTGTCGACGAAAAAAAAGCGATCAAACCCGGCATCGACATATCGCGAAATCATCTGGACAACTTTTTCCGGCGGATATTTTCGAATGGTTCGTCCTTCAATACTGGCGGTTGAACAATAATTACAATCCATGGGACATCCCCGGCGGGTTTGAACCGGAAACCAAATCTCTTCTTGTTCGAGCATGGCCGGAATCCGGATATGGGTATCGGGCAGCGGCAGCGGATAGGCGGCCAGATTGTCGATACGCTTGGGTGGGTTTGGCGTCCCGTGGCGGAGAAAATAAAGACCGGGAATTCCGGAGAGTTCCATTTTATTTCGGAGCCGGTAGAGAAGTTCAAGAAACGCCGCTTCCCCCTCCCCCTGAATCCCCAGGTCGGCTTCAAGGTAATCCAGGGCGGATTGCGGGAAAATACTATACCCCGCACCCCCTAAAACAATGACGGCACGGGTCGTATTGCGGCAAATCGATACGATTTTTTTTACGGAGTCCAGATAAAACATGGGGCGTTCCCTGTTCTGGTCATCGATATTTCTGACGGAGATTCCGATGACCTCCGGTGGGAATTCTTCGACGATTTCTTGGACGGCCGCCAGGGGTTCAGTTTGATCCTGTAAATTCAACACCCGGACCGGGTACCCTGCATGCTGTACCGATGTGGCCACACATCCCAATCCCAATGGCAAAACCGGCATGTTAACGGTTTCGGTGTTGGCGGATATCAAAAGAACTCTCAAGGTCTTTTCTCCATGATTCGTGTAATTTTTTCAACAAAGGGGTTCGAATTCAGAGAATATCAGACGCCCACAGCCACGAGAAAATAACGATACCGATGGTGGCGGCCATACAGTAGGTTTGATGTTTCTTTTTCAAAAGGCGATGCAGAACCATGGCGTAAACAAGTCCCAGAAAGATGCCCGCCAGAAAACCGAACAAGTGTGCCGTGAGATCCGAGTGAATCCCTGTACCCAGAAATGCCAGCAGCGCCAAACCGCCGGCCAGGGGAAGCCAGGCCTTCTTACGCTGGTCAACAACTTTGATCTTCCGATCTAGCTGATATGCGGCCAGAAAGCCGACAGCGCCAAATACGGCCGTCGATGCGCCGATTGAATTATGACCGTATTGAAACAGGGCTGCATTGGCCAGATTTCCCAAAATTCCGGTTAAAAGTATCACCAGCCAGCCGACACCCGCACCGGTAATGTTACAAACCCAGGTCCCGAATATGGCAATCCCGGCCATATTGCCGACCAGATGCGGGGTGTCTGCGTGGAGCATCAGGGACGTAACGGTCCGGTATACGTCTCCGTTTAAAATATCAAAGGCAGACGCGCCGTATTGCCCGGCAATTTTTCCGATTCCACCGAACATATTGACGGCCATATTGCATGCCAGTAAAAACAAGGAAACCCATATACCCGTATACGTTTTATTGTGTTCTTGGGCCGTCTGGGCATCCAGCGGCGGCTGTTGGGAATTCTCGGCATCGTATTCTGCCACAAGGTCCAGGGCTCTGGCGTGGATCGTCTCATCCACCCAAATTTCCCAGCCGCTGCCGGATCTTACCATGGAATACGGCAGGCCGCCCGAGGCCAGTACCAACCCATAGGTATTCGCCTGGTCTTGAGTGAGACTTTCGCATAATATTTCCATCATATCCTGCATCCAGGCAACCAAAGCGTTAGATGACGGCCCGGCGATTTCAAGCACCCTGTGTGGGGACCGGCGCCGGATTCCGGTCATGATTACTTCATCTTCCGAATACGCACCTCGGTCTGCTCCAGATCCTTGAGCAATTCTTCGATTATCGACGTATCTGTTTCGCCATAGTGATACGGATAGAGTATTTTAGGCTTAAACGCTTTGGTTGCCGATGCAACCATTTCCGGCGTCATCGTATACGGCAGGTTCATGGGCAAAAAGGCGATATCGATATCGGTTAACAGGGTCATTTCCGGAGTGTTTTCCGTATCCCCCGCCACATAAACCCGTTTATCTCCGAGTGTGATGACATACCCGTTCCCCGCGCCCTTTGGGTGAAAAGGAACCCCTTTACTCCGCATATGGACGATATTGTATGCCGGCACCGCTTCTAGTGTTAAACCTTTTACGACCCTAACATCGCCATTGTTCATAACAATCCCATCGTTGACCTGGCTTGAGCAGGTCTGGGTTAACACGACATCGGTTTTTTCGGCCCGAAGAATCTCTATGGCTTTCAGATCGAGATGGTCCCGGTGCTCATGGGTTAACAGAATAAGATCGGCTTTGGGCACTTTGGAATAATCGGCCAGCCGGGTCCAAGGATCGATATGGATGATTTTACCGCCAAGGTTGAGCATCAGTGTCCCATGACCGATAAACGTGATTTCCAGGTCGCCGGCGGACGTTTTGATGACATCGGTCTCAAACCTTTCTTGGGCGGTTAAAACCATCGGAAAAAGCATCGTAAAGAAGAAAGTGAATAAACATACCATTTCCCCATGATATCTCATTGACAAATCCTCCTATTCTAAAAATGAATGCCGGCAAATCGGCTGAGCAACCGGAAGCTCAACCATATTTTGCAAGGCGTTTAATTGAATGCTTCGGGTGTTAACAGATGGTCTGTTCCGGTAAAATATCATTGAAAGGTCGTGTGTGTAAATGACAAATATTTTGGCCTTCCATCTTCCCGGTTTGTTTACGCTCATCTAGGGTTGAGTCAACGACCACCCGTAAAACGGGTGGCTTGAGTTTTCGGCCATCGGCTGAAAAGGCAAAAGCACGTGAGTGCTTTAATCGTTGCATTTGCTGCCGGGTGCAAAGCACCCGGTTTTTGGCAAAAATAAAATGTTGACTTGACAGCGGCACTCAAATATGGTCGAACAATAAGACCGACTGGTCGGTCTTATTGTTCGAAAAGGAATCCCCGTCATGAATGATCTTAAGAAAAAAATCATACACGAATCGTTAAAGTTGTTTTCCTTGAAAGGCTTCCTGAGCACTTCAATGAGCCATATATTAGAAGCCGCAGGCACATCAAAGGGCGGTTTTTATAATCATTTTAGCAGCAAAGAGGAACTCTTCTTCCAGGTCCTGGATGAAGCGCGTAACATTTGGCGTGAAAAAAATCTTTCCGGCCTGGATGAGATTGAAAATCCCATTGAAAAAATTAAAAGATTCCTTGAAAACTTCAGAGACCGGTATCTTAAAGATGCCGAGAATTTCCCCGGAGGGTGTATCTTCATTACATTTTCCGTTGAACTGAACGACCTGCGCCCCCATTTATCCAGAGAAGTGAATAAAGGGTTTATCGGCCTTAAACACTTGCTCAAGCGGCTTCTGGATGAGGCCAAGGCATCAGGTGGATTGAGTGACGATGTGGATACCCGGGCCATCACCGAAATGCTGTTTGCAGGGATGTTGGGCGCTACGGTTATGTACGGTGTGGATAAGTCGGATGCCAACTTGGATAGATCTATCAACACCCTCATCGACTACCTTGAAAGAATGAAGCCATAAAAGGAGGTAAGTTAAAATGATCGATTTTACATTGACAGAAGAACAGGAAATGTTCAGAAAAGCGGCTCAAGAATTTGCGGAAACACAGGTTGCCCCCAAAGTTCCTGAAATGGAAGAAACCGGCAAGGTCAGTCTGGAGCTTGTCAAAGCCATGGCCGAAGCGGAAATGATGGCATTGACCATTCCCGAAGAATACGGGGGCCTGGGCCTGGGATACACCGCCCGGCTTATCGCCCTCGAAGAAATCAGCAAGGTTTCGGTGGCCGCGGGAATGATGCTTCAAGTTTTTGCATTGGGCATCGAACCCATATTGAAATACGGAACCGATGCGCAGAAAAAGAAATTTTTACCGGGCCTGGCAACGGGAGAACGGTTGGCATCCACTGCTGTCACGGAGGCCACCGGCGGTTCAGACCCCACCGGCATACGCTCGACCTATAAAAAAGACGGCGAGGACTACATTCTCAACGGTCGAAAATGCTTTATAACCAACGCCCATATTGCCGACACGATTACCGTTCTCGCAAAAGACGACGAAAATCCCAAAGCCTTCTCGACCTTCATCATGGAAAAGGGGATGGACGGATTCAAAGCCACCCATGAAGAGAACAAGGTCGGCATGCGCGGATGCAATACCGGCGAGTTGGCCTATGAAAATTGCCGGGTTCCCAAAGAAAATCTGGTGGGCGTTGAAGGAAAGGGGTTGGGGGTTGCCCTGGCGGCCATCGGGGACGTCGGCAGGGGCGGCATGGTCGGCTGTGCGCTGGGTCTGCAGGCTGCATGTCTCGACGTTTCCGTCAAGTTTGCCAACGAACGGATTCTGTATGGAAAACCCATCAGCAGATTACAGACGATCCAAAATAAACTGGCGGACATGAAAATCGATTTGGAAGCCGGCCGCCTGCTGGGGTATCGAGCCGCTTCCATGCAGGACAAGGGCGAACGATCCAGCAACGAATTTGCGGTGGCCAAGTATTTCTCCACCGAGGCCGCTCAAAGGGCGGCCAAAATGGCCAGTGATATACACGGCGGTTATGGATGCATGGAAGAGTATGCGGTGTCCCGCTATATGCGCGATTCCTTTGTTTTGGGCCCCTCGGCAGGCACATCCGACATTATGAAAGTCATTATCGCCCGTTGGACCCTTTCATAAAACTCTCCGGAATTGAGAGCGATGTTTCCAAAAATCCCTTAATTATAGGATTCCGTATGGGGTGTATACAATGTTCAAAATCGTTGTTTGTGTCAAAGCGGTACCGGACCCAAAAGAGGCGTGCAACATAAAAATCGATCCGGTCACCAAGACGCTCATGCGGTGTGATGTTCCGATGGTATTGAATCCGTTGGACAAATATGCACTGGAGGCGGCCCTTCAATTCAAAGAGCAGTTTGATGCCCATATTTCTGTGCTCAGCATGGGACCGCCCGAGGCAGGCAACATCGTAAAGGAATGTCTGGCCTTGGGTGCCGATCAAGGTTTTTTGCTTTCCGACCGGGCTTTTGCCGGTGCCGATGCCTTTGCCACGGCCTACACCCTGGCCAAAGGTATTGAAAAAATCGGCCCGTTTGACGTGGTGTTTTGTGGAATGGCCAGCAGCGACGGCAGCACGGAATGGGTCGGACCGGAAATTGCCACCTTCTTGAAAATACCCGTGGTTACACGGATAACAGAGATTGTGGAATACAATGGTCAATGGTGGACGGTAAAGGCCGAACTTGAAAACGGTTACCGTCTGGTGCGGGTACAAATTCCGGCGGTTTTTACGGTGACCCGAGCGTTGAACACGCCCCGAAGACTCAGCTTTTCAGGAATTATTAAAGCCAGGAAAAAGGAAATTACCCAGTGGGGAATTCAACAACTGGGTGTCTCTGAAGCATCGGTGGGGTTGAAAGGTTCCCCGAGCATTGTGTCGACAATTGCAACCATGGACAGCCGGCGGAAGGTTGAAATCCTCGAGGGTAAACGGGAAGAAAAAGCCGAACAACTGGTCCAGAGACTGGCTAATGCCGGTGTACTCTAAATCCTAACCTTGCATAAACAACAGGGCCGGTGTTTAAAAAAAGATAAAGAAAGGATCGATACGCACAATGGAAAAATCATGCGGCCCCGTGTGGGTGATTGCCGAGCAGATCGACTGCCGGATTCTTTCGGTATCGTTTCAACTCATCGGTCACGGACGAAAATTGGCCGCCGCCCTGGATACGACGGTGGAAGCCATACTTTTGGGCCATCAGATGGCAGAACACCCCCGTCAATTGTTTGCGGCCGGCGGAGACCGTGTCTATCTGGGGAATGATCCGGAGCTGGCCGTTTATCAACCCGAAATTTATGCTGAAATTATCGAGAAACTTGCCAAAGAAAAACAGCCTGAAATCATCCTCATCGGTTCCACTTCCATGGGAAGAGAACTGGCGCCGCTCATAGCGGCAAGGCTGGATACGGGGTTGACGGCTCACTGCATCGATCTGGTGATAGACGGCAATAACGTTTTAGAGAGCAGAATACCTGCATACGGTGGACTGCTCTCGATTATCTGTCCGGACAGACGCCCCCAAATGGCAACCATCGCGGCAGGGGTTTTCCCGAACCCCGAACCGGATGGAAACAGAACCGGAGACATTATCCCCATCGAGGTTCCAAAGGAAATTCCGCAGCGGATTCAAACCCTAAAAGTCGTTCGTGAAGAACCCGAAGGTATGGACCTTGAATCGGCAACGATCGTCGTTGCCGGTGGTGCGGGGGCCGGTGATCCGGCGGGATGGCGTAAAATCGCCGATCTCGCCCAAGTGCTGAACGCTGCTTTGGGCGCAACCCGGCCGACCGTCGATGAAGGCTGGGCGGCCCTTGAAACCATGATCGGACAGAGCGGAAAAATGGTAAGTCCGGAACTCTATATCGGCGTGGGCCTGTCCGGGGAATTGCAGCACATGGTCGGCATTTCAGGTGCAAAAGTCATGGTCGCCATCAACAACGATGCCAAATCTCCGGTGTTTGAACAGGTGGATTACGGAATTGTCGACGACTGCCGTGAGTTTGTTCCGGTATTTATCGAAAAGATCAAAGCATACCGGGAGAAACTCAAAACCTGTTGATTTTAGGGTTCATGAATCCGGATGCATTGGAGAAAATCCCTTAAAACCATCGGGTTTTATTCAACGGTTGTTTTTCAAAGCTTCCCGAAGCTCCGCAGCACTAGAAAATCTTCGACAGCAAAGAATGCTGTCCCGTTTAAGCCTTATTGAGCAAAAGTTTAGAATGTGTGCCAAAAAGTGTGCTACAGCAGTATTTCATCCCCTTGTCTTGCAAGAAAAAGGTCTCCAAAAAACTTCCGGCATTCTATTTCCATATTCGATAGAAAGGAATCGTTATGTTCCGGGTCGTGATGAAAAAGCGCCAGTTTTTTAACCCCGGCGCGTTCAGCTACCGCTATGGCTTGCTCCCAGCTGCTGTGACCCCACCCGCGCTTCACCTTCAATTCATCCGGGGTATATTGGGCGTCATGAATGAGAAGATCGGCATTTTTGGAGAGTGCCACCACGTTGGGATCTATTCCATCCTTATGCTCGACATCCGTACAATATACTAAAATTTTTCCGCCTTCCTCAATACGATACCCATATGCATCGCCGCGATGGCTGTGCTTGGACGCTGCAAGTTTAATACCGCTGGGGTGCTCATAGGTGGTGATATCCGGCTGCAAGAAGGTAAATTTTGCTCCCATCTCTTCCAAAGGGACCGGAAAGAAATCATTCTGCATTTGTGTCGAAAACAGACTCTCAAGGTCTTTGCCCATCCGCTCTTTTCCACAGATGGATATGGTGAAGTTCCGCCGAGGGTCATACGCCGGCTCGAAATATGGAAACCCTTGTATATGGTCCCAATGGGTATGGGATAATATGATACTGATATTACCGAATTGTTCATGGGAACGGCTTAATAGATCATTCCCCAACTTTCGAATACCCGTACCGGCATCCAGAATAGCAACCCTGCCGGTGCTAAAAGTTATTAGAATGCACGCGGTGTTTCCGCCAAATTGGATATAATCCGGATCGGCCACCGGCATGGTTCCTCTGGTGCCATAGAACGTAACCTTCATCTTTCTACATCCTTTAGCCTAAAAAATAGCAGGTTTTTTTGACAAATATCCGCCATTGGTGAAATGAAATATCAGAGAATCCGACCCTACATTCAACGTTAGGGTAAACTTCCTTGATTCCGAATCGGACATGGACCATCGGAATATTTTTATTCATAAAAATATTTCTCAATCAGCATATTGAGCGCTTCCACAAGCTGTTCATCTTCTTTTCCTGCATAATCCTCATATATGGATCTTGCCATCGGTTCAAACGCATCAACGAGTGAGGGATCGAAGTGGCTCCCCCGTCCGGCCCTGATAATGTCCATGGTTTCATCATAAGAATACGGCGCCTTATACGGCCGGCGGGAACTCAGCGCGTCGAAAACGTCGGCAATTGCAAAAATCCTTGCTATTTTGGGAACCACCCCGCCTTCTATTCCACTATCGTATCCGCTCCCATCATATTTTTCGTGGTGATACCCGACGACGTCGACGGCTTCCTTGATCCATTCAGCCTTATTTACAATATCGATTCCATAGGCCACGTGCTTCTTCATCAGTTGAAATTCATCTTGCGTCAGGGGTCCGGGTTTATGCAGAATCTCATCTTCAATGCCGATCTTCCCCACATCGTGGAGAAAAGCCCCCTTTATCAACCGCCGGATGTCATGGTTGGGGAGTCCGCACGTTTCTGCGAGCTTTACGGATATGATGGTCACGCGGTAGTTGTGAGCGTCTGTATCGCTATCCCTTTTTGCAACCGCACTCCCCAATACTTTTAGAATTTCAAGATTGGCCTCAAAAAGCCTTTCCGAAAGTAAAGAAACACGGTTCAGAAGATTGATAATAACCGGATAAAGCAGCGCCGTGGTCATGATCACAACAAACATCGCCAGTAGCGCTAAATTAATCGCTCGTTTCCGGAGACTTTCCAACGTGTCGGAAGATACGGCAAAAACGGTTTCTCCATAGGCGGACAGTTCATTCAGACTGTTCTTGATCGGCGAGATGATCCGAACATACGGAATACCCTTCAGGTCAATGACTTCAAACTTCAGACGGTTGTGATTCAGAATATGGCCTTGAAGTTTCCCGGCCAATTTTTCAACCGATTCAATGTGTTCATAGGTGTCGTCGCGGACGTGTGCGATACGTTTTCCATCAAGGTCATAAATACCGATCCAGACGAACATGCCGAGGGTTATAATTCGGCGTTCACTCATCATTTCTAACAACTTGTGCTGAATCGTTGAAGGGTTTAACCCGTTTGGATCGTCAAAAAAATCTCTGATTTGATTATTCAACACCTTGAAACCGTTTTCAGCTCGCAACAAGATCTCTTTTCCGATGTCTTTTTTTTCGTACTGCCAGGCACCGAATCCGAATAGAAGCGCGATAATACAGGTGGTGACGCTGATGCGAACGACGAGTTTTCTGTGAATGGTCCGGGGATTCATGGCGTTCATCAATCGTTTGTCTTATTTCAATGGTTGAGAATCGATAGGTACCGCTGAACGATGAAAATCTAACGTTTCGATTTTAAAACCGTTATTATCTCCTTGCCGATGGTCGTCTTCTGCCAATTTTTCATTTCTTTGATGGTTCCCATGGATTTTTTATCTTCAGGATTTTTGACGGCAATTGCAGTGATCAGGGCATTATTGCACAGAATTCCGGGATCCATATCCAATGCCCCGGCTTTTGAATCTCTCCAGGATTTAAGGACTTTTATCCGTTTCAATACTCCAGACGGCATTGCCGACACCGTTTTTCGAGGATACACCGGAAGTTCACCCTCTGTTATTTTTAAAGCGCCGGCCACCACCTGAATCAACTCGTTACCGTACATGGAAATCTGTCTGCCGCTCAATGCGTTGACGCCTTTTAAACGACGCAACGTTACCGGTTTGGCGGTTGCGATCTTCAGTATCGAATCGTTTCCAATAATTTTGAACAACGGCTTGTCTTTTTTTTCTGCAACACTTTTTCTATACTGCAACAAGGCTTCGAGTACGGCAAGGCTTCTCAATCGGACCCGTCCGGCACCTTTGAATTTTAAAAACAGCGGTTCTTCATCGGGCAACATCGGCCGGACCTTGCTTAAATTATGACATTCCTCAAGGACCCAGGACAGCCGGTCGATGGCTTCAAGCTTACCGATCAGTATCTTGGCAAGGGGTAGAAGATGGATCACGTCCTTTGAAGCATACGCGATCATTTCCTCGGGCAGCGGCCTTTTGGACCAGTCTTTCTTCTGGTATTTTTTATCGATATTTATCTCGAAAAACATCTTCAATACCGCTTTCAAACCGGTCTCTTTGATCCCCAGAAACCTGCAGGCGAGCTCTGTATCAAAAAGATTGTTTATCTTAATTTTAAAATCCCGGTAAAGGCTTCGAACGTCATAATCAGCGCCGTGAAAAACCTTTTTTATATCCGGATTGGAAAAAAGGGGCCTAAGGGGAGAGAAATTTTTAATCTGTAACGGATCAACCACCACCGATATTTTTTCTGTACCCAATTGAATCAAACAGACCTTTTCTTTAAAATGGTACATGGAGTCTGCTTCCAGATCAACGGCGATGACCTTTTCTTTTTCAAGGGCGCTGACCGCTTTTTCAAGTCCGGCGCCTGTATCTACGATGTGATAGTTGTTTTCCATTCAATTTTCCCTTGACCCGCAGGGTTATTTTTTCTAATTTGGTTTATTTTTCCGTGAAAAAATGGTTTCCGGGTTCTGAAATTCGAGTTCTCTTATAAAAAAACCGAATTTTCAGATGCGTAAAATTCAAAGCAGAATAAAAAAGCGTTTGACGCCGCTAATTCTGTCAAGAGTTAAAATTTTTCATACTATAATTTAGTTATGGTTTCGAATTTCCGGATGATCCGGGTTAGGTGATAATGTAATGATCAATATAACATTTCCTGATGGTAATATAAAGGGTTTTGAAAACAATCTCACGGGGTTTGATGTGGCCATGAGTATCTCGGAAGGTCTGGCGCGAAATTGCGTTGCCCTGGAGCTCGATTCAAAGCTTATGGATTTAAACACAACAATCACCCAAGATTCCCGAGTCAGGCTGATCACGACCAAAGACCCGGAAGCATTGGAAATCCTCCGCCACAGCGCAGCCCATGTCATGGCCCAGGCGATTTTGCATCTTTACAAAGATGCCAAGTTGACCATCGGCCCGTCGGTTGAAAACGGATTTTATTACGACATCGACATGCCGCCGCTTTCAGAAGACGATTTTGCAAAAATCGAAGCTGAAATGAAGAAGACCATTAAGGCCAAAGTCCCCTTTCGACGGCGGGTCGTCTCAAAATCCGAAGCACTGGAATTTTACAAAGACGAGCCGTATAAACTCGAAATGATTAATGACCTGGAAGATGTGGACATATCCTTTTATGAACACGACGATTTTACGGATTTATGCCGCGGCCCGCATCTTCCGCACACCGGTTTTATCAAAGCCGTTAAGCTCATGAAAGTATCCGGCGCATACTGGCGTGCCGATCAGACAAAGGCACAGCTTCAGAGAATATACGGCACGGCATTTTTCACCAAGAAAGAACTGAATAAATATCTCCATTTCCTTGAAGAGGCCAAAAAAAGAAATCACCGCAAAATCGGTATTGCCCTCGACCTTTTCAGTTTTCACGATGAAGCACCGGGGATGCCCTTTTTTCATGCCAAGGGGATGGTGGTCTGGAACGCCCTTCTGGACTACTGGAGAGCGGAACACCGGACTGCCGGATATGTGGAGACCAAAACGCCGATTCTACTTCAGCGGTCGTTATGGGAAAAAAGCGGCCACTGGGACAACTACCGGGAAAACATGTATTTCACCACCATCGACGACAATGCCAATGCCATAAAGCCGATGAACTGCCCGGGCGGAATGCTGATGTATAAAACAAAACGGCATTCTTACAGGGATCTTCCGATCCGGGCATCTGAAATCGGGCTGGTCCATCGCCATGAGCTTTCCGGCGTTTTATCCGGACTTTTCCGTGTCCGGGCGTTTCACCAGGACGATGCCCACATTTTTATGACGCCCGAGCAGATTCAAGATGAAATTCTGGGTGTATTGCAGCTGGAAGAACGTATTTACAAAACCTTTGGCCTCGGATTCAACCTGGAACTGTCCACACGTCCGGAAAAATCCATCGGCACCGATGCCCAGTGGGAAGTGGCCACCAAAGGTCTCGAAGCAGCCCTTGACACTTACGGCAAAGCATACAAGATCAATGAAGGCGACGGCGCTTTCTACGGACCCAAGATCGACTTCCATATCAAAGATGCCCTGGGCCGAACGTGGCAATGCGGAACGGTTCAACTGGATATGTCGTTGCCTGAAAGATTCGACCTTTTCTATATCGACAAGGATAACGAAAAGCGCCGTCCCATAATGATTCACAGGACGGTCTACGGATCCATAGAACGATTCTTTGGCATTCTCATCGAACATTTTGCCGGGAAATTTCCCCTGTGGATGGCCCCTGTCCAGGCCGTCGTTCTCCCCATTAACGATGATTTTGCGCCCTATGCAGACGATCTAAGAATAACATTTGAAACCGCCGGGGTTCGCACAGAAGTGGACAGCCGAACCGAAAGCCTCAACAAAAAAGTTCGAGATGCACAACTGGACCAAATTCCGCTGATCCTGACGGTGGGCAAAAAAGAAAAAGAATCCCGAAACCTTTCCGTCAGAACCCTGGACGGCAACGTCCGGTTCGGGGTGACCCACCCAGCGTTCTTGGACAAGGTCCTTTCCCACATCGGCCAAAGAAAACTCGATCTTGAAATCTTCTGACCGGTACGGTGAACCCCTGACGGTTGCAAGCGTCGAGGCTGCCCCAGGTACAGGACGGCCACGAAATCACGCGTATCCAAGGGAAACTTAAAACTTTTTTACCTTTTGAAATTGATGATCTCGTAAAAGGTCACGAACTCAACAATAGATGGCTAAGTAAAAAGGTTCATATCCAAGGCGTAGTAGATGGAACTTTTTACGACGCCATCAAAATTTGACATGAAAGATTCCGGTAACATGAATGCGGGAGTTACATCCCACAAAATCAAATGGTGCGACCTGCGCTGTGAAGAGGCCGATTTTGCAAAACTCGACGCCTTGGACGGGTCCTGCCGCACCTTTCAGTCACTCTGGTGCAAGAATCTTAAAAAACATGTCACCAAAAACGCCCCCTGTGAAGTGTTGTTCGGGAAAAGACGGCCCACAACCGGGTTTTAAAGCAGGCGTCAGGGGTCAGGGAGCAGGTGTCAGGGATCAGGGATCAGAAGATTATAAAAACTCCGTTTATCGTTGGATCTGCCGGCAAAACAAACAAAATTACGTTGGAAAAATTACACAAATTTACTGTTTATTGGTTTCCGATTCTCGTTTACTGTCTTTTGATTTACGTTCAGTCTTCCCACCCCTCCCCTCAGGACCTGCCCGACTGGCCGCTTATGGACAAGCTACTCCATTTCGCATGCTATGCCCTTTTGGGCGCCCTTTTTTTACGGGCTTTCAACGCAACGCCGATAAAAAACAATCTAAAGCTTGTCCTGATCCTCAGCGTGCTTCTATCTTCCCTTTACGGAATCAGCGATGAAATCCACCAGTCTTTTGTTCCATACAGAACCGCCGATCCCATGGATGTTCTGGCGGACATCCTCGGCAGCATCGCAGGGGTTTATCTCTATCAAAAAATGGCAACAAAAAATTAAACAGCAGATCTCTTTCCTAAAATCGCCCGCAATTGACTTCCCGGATTTTTTTGCCTTGGCATAAGTTTTAGGCTCTTATATCCATCTTTTCGAAACAAATAGAATTTTTTAACGCCGATGGCGTCACTTCCATTTGAGCGATCTGAAAAAGATCCACCGCAGATTTCAACCGAATCCTACATTCCCAAGGCGTTTGCTTTTCGTTTTCCGATCCACAAGGCCCGCAGTCCATTCTGATCCGGTGGCAAGAAAGCCGCTTCAATGAAAAACCTTCAAGGGGGCAGTATGGGAGACTTTCTGGTTTTCGAGCGCTTTGTCTGGTTTGATCGTCAGGTGCGCCAAAAACGGTTTCCCAATGCCAGGAAACTGGCCGATCACTTTGAGCTGTCACGAAAAACCGCCCAGCGAAATATCGACTTCATGCGCGATCGTCTCATGGCCCCCCTCGAGTATGACCCTTCGGAAAAAGGGTATGACTACCTGGACGAAACCTATGAACTTCCCCATTTTTTGGCCACCCAGGAAGAGATCCTTTCCGTCCTGCTGGCCCGGAACCTTTTGTCCTACTCTGCCGGAGGATTCATCAGCCGGGCCATCAATCGTTTCGGCAAAAAACTGTTTGCAGCCACCGGTCATTTCGGCCTGACCGAAGATCAGATGGACCAGGCCTTTTCCGCCACCTGGCACGGTTATGCGCCGGCCCAGGGAGATCTGTTTCGGCAGGTGGCCGATGCGCTGCTCAAGCGACAACCGATTCGGTTCACCTACCGATCGCCGGCCACCGGAGAGACGACCCATCGTCTGGCCGAACCCCATCACCTCCAGCATTACATGGCAAGCTGGGTTCTGATTGCCTGGTGCCGCCTGCGCAACGACTGGCGCAAACTCTACCTGGCCCGAATGACCGATGTCAGGGTCGAACCGGAAACCTTTGACCCCAAACCCGCCGATCAGTGGCAGCATCTCCTCGAAGGCGCTTTCGGCATTTTCCAGGCCGAAAAAACCGTTCCGGTGGTGCTGCGCTTTACCCCCTTTCGCGCCCGGTGGATCCAAGAGCAAATCTGGCATCCGGATCAGACCATCACCCGTCTGGACGGCGGCGGTTTGGAGCTGTCGTTTCCGGTGGCCGATTTTCGGGAAATCAAATTAAAAATCCTCCAGTTCGGCGCCGATGTCGAGGTGATTGCGCCGGAGGATCTGCGCCAAGAGGTGCAGCAAGAGATCCAAAAGATGGCAAAAACATACAAATAGAAAAAGTTTTTTAA
>JAQYVT010000084.1 GCA_030145345.1 Desulfobacterales bacterium | reverse complement strand
CTTATTTGAGGAATAACCTGATGCTGGAAAACCTGAGCATAACGGAATTTTTGGAAAAAACCGCGTCGAGGGACCCGGTTCCAGGGGGCGGAAGTATAGCGGCGTTGAGTGCTGCCATTGCGTCGAGCCTTTCGGAAATGGTGGCACATCTGACGGTCGGGAAAAAAGGCTATACAGCGGTAGAAGATGAGATGAAAGCAATTTCAAAACAAGCCGCTGATTATAGAGATAAACTCATTGGATATATTGATAAAGATTCGGAGGCCTATCAGCGGGTGATGCTGGCGTTTAAATTGCCGAAAAATACCGAAGAAGAGAAAAATATCCGAGCCCAGGCTGTTCAGGAGGGCCTGAAGCATGCGGCACTCGTTCCATTGAGTGTTGCCGAAGATGCTTTTAAAATCATAGAGTTGGCAGGAAAGGTTGTGGAAAATGGGAACCGCAATGCGGTGACCGACGGAGCGGTTGCTGCCATGATGGCCAGAACCGCCGTCCTTTCTGCATTGTATAATGTGAAGATAAATTTAAATCAAATAAAAGACCGGTCATTTGTTGATGACGTGACCGGTCGCGTAAATTATTATGAGACCGAAATAGAAAAAAAAGAAAGAAAAATACGGTCAAAGGTCGTAAAGCGTTTCATCCCTTAACAGTTCCCTGGCTTTTGCTTGGGTCGCCTTTGCTTTTTGGCCCGGCAGAGAAAAAGGGTCTTCCGCTTCCAGAATATCACCCATTTCGGCCTCAACCTGTTCGGGGTCCTCACCGTGTTCCATCCGGCTCAACGCCTCATCCATGCCGTCTCCGAGTTTAATCCCGGTCATGTGGGAAAGTTTGCGCATGAGATTGGCGGCCTGTTTTGGATCATCCTCATTGATTTTATCCGCTTCACTGGCCAGCATCTGCATGGCGTGTTCCATTTTACTGCTATCGAATGGAAGATCATCCATATGGCCGTCTTCCTTTGCTCGTCCGGTAAACGCCACCACAGAAATCTGTTTTTCAAGTGTTCTTGTCTTACATTTCGGGCACTTGGGCTTTTTTGCCGTATTGACGGTTTTGGAAAAAAAGCTAAAAAGCGTATGGCAGTCTTTACAATAAAATTCATAAATTGGCATGGCATCACCTCTTTTATTGTTTTTTCTGCTGTTTTTTCTGTATTTTTGCCCATGTATCACGCAGTGTTACCGTACGGTTGAATACAAGGGATTTGTCAGAAGATTCCAAAGGATCAACACAGAAATAACCCAGCCTTTCGAACTGATATCGGCTCCCCGGCGTTGCATCCGCCAGGCTGGGTTCGACAAAAGAAGACAGGGTCTCCAGAGAGTTTGGATTTAAATGTGTCTTAAAATCGACATCTTTATCATCATCCGGATTTTCTTTCAAAAACAGATGATCGTACAGGCGTGCTTCTGCTCTGATGGCGTGGGCCGCCGAAACCCAGTGTAAAGTGGCTTTGACCTTACGTCCGTCCGGGGATGATCCACCAAGGGTCTTTGGGTCGTACGTGCAATGCAGCTCCACCACCCGGCCGGTTTTTTCGTCCTTAACCGCTTTTACGCAGGTGATATAATATGCGTATCGGAGTCGAACTTCACGTCCGGGAGCCAGACGGAAGAACTTTTTCGGCGGGTCCTCCATAAAGTCGTCTTGTTCGATATAGAGTACGCGGGAAAAAGGAACTTTGCGTGTTCCCATGGTCGGATTCCCTGGATTGTTCAGGGCGTCAAGTTCTTCAACCTGGCCTTCCGGATAGTTGTCGATGACCACCTTTAGTGGACGCAAAACCCCCATTGACCTCGGCGCCCGTATATTCAAATCTTCCCTGACACTGTATTCGAGAAGCGCCATATCGACGATACTGTCCCGCCGGGCCACGCCGATGCGTTCACAAAAATTTCGGATCGATTCCGGCGTATAGCCGCGTCTCCTTAGACCGCTTATGGTCGGCATTCGAGGATCGTTCCATCCTGAAACATATCCCCCTTCGACCAATTCCACAAGTTTGCGCTTACTCAGAACGGTGTTGGTGAGATTGAGACGGGCGAACTCGATTTGCTGGGGATGACAATCGGCCTTGAGTTCGTCGAGTATCCAGTCATATAGTTGCCGGTTATTTTCAAATTCAAGGGTACACAGAGAATGTGTAATCCCTTCGATGGAATCCGAAAGACAATGTGCAAAATCGTACATGGGATAAATGCACCAATCTTTTTCCGTCCTGTGGTGGGGTATCTTTCGAATACGATAAAGGGTGGGATCACGCATAATTAAATTTGGGGCTGCCATATCAATTTTAGCCCGGAGTACGTGGGCACCGTCTTTGAATTCACCTGTCCGCATGCGTTGAAACAGGTCCAGGTTTTCTTCAACAGATCGATCCCGATAGGGGCTGTTGGTTCCCGGCTCGGTCAGGGTTCCCCGGCTTTCTCTGATTTCATCAGCGCTCAGGCTGCACACATAGGCTTTCCCGGCCTTGATCAGTTGAACGGCATACTGATACAACTGCTCAAAATAGTCCGATGCATAAAAAAGCCGATCATTCCAATGGAATCCAAGCCATCGAACGTCTTCTTGTATCGATTCGACATATTCGACGTCCTCTTTGATGGGATTGGTATCGTCGAATCTCAGGTTACACGTTCCTTGCTTATTTTCAGCGGCGATGCCGAAGTTGAGGCAAATGGACTTGGCGTGACCGATGTGCAGGTAGCCATTGGGTTCCGGTGGGAAGCGGGTCGCCACCCGGCCCTCGTTCTTGTTGTCTTTTAAATCCTGGGCAATGATCGTTCGAATAAAATTTGAAGGAAGCGTAGAAGCGGTTTCAGTCATATACGTCGACCCCTTTTAATGAATGTGTTTTTTATATTAAAAAATATGAATATCGTGTTCGATGGTTTTCCATAAAGCGGATTATAGATGTCCGATTTTGTCGGCTCAAAAAAGAGCAGGGGACCTACGCAGGCGTTCCACAACACGGCGTTGTCCGATGGTGATCAAAACATCGAATAGCCCCGGGCCGGCCAATTGACCGGTCACCACGGTTCGAATGCCGTTGATCAAGACTCCCGGTTTGATTTCAAGGGTTTCGGCCGTCTCGCGAATGACCCTTTCGGTCTCCGCGGTGGTAAAGCGCTCCAGTCCTTCAAGACGATCCGCCACCATCGGCAGCCAATTTTCGAGCTGCGGGTGCTTGGAAATATTTTTTTTCAAAGCCCTGGATTCAATGGGAAAGTCGTCTGCAAAATAGGCCCGGCCACGCTCGACGAAATCGGTTGTAACATGAAAACGGCTCCGAATCAGTTCGAGGGTTTCCAGAAACCACGGGCGTTTGGCGTTTTCATACTCGGGGTCCCAGATCCCCGCCTTCTCCAGTTCAGCACGAACATACGGCTCGATTTCTTCAACCGGCAACTCCCTCAGGTAATGGGCGTTGATACTGATCGCTTTTGGGTCGGTAAAATATTTGGGATCATCCTTTTTGACGTTAAAGATGGAGTTGGCACGGCTGATTCCCTTGAGGGAAAACGCTTCGATCAGCTCCTCCTTGGAGAAGATTTCTCTCGATTCGGGCGTTGCCCACCCGAGAAGGACCAGAAAATTTACAAATGCCCAGGGCAAAAAACCATGGGCTTTATAAAAGTGGACCGCAACCAGTTCACCATGCTTGCGTTTTGAAATTTTGGCTTTTTTAGGATCGAGGGTGAGTGACATGTGGGCAAACTTTGGTACCGGGGCTCCCAGCGCCTGGTAGACCAAGATTTGCCGGTGCGTGTTGGAGAGTCCGTCCTGGCCGCGAATAATATGGGTAATCCGGTCACGGATATCATCCACCGCATTTGAAAGGAGGTACAGCGGCTGACCGTTGGAACGAACAATAACAAAGTCCTCAATATCTTTATATTTATGTTCAATGTTTCCATAGACGATATCTTCAAAGCAGACAGCGCCTTCGCCTTTGGGAACCTTCATTCGAAGGGTGTAGGGAACTCCGGCGGCTTCCTTTTCAGCCACCGAATCCGGTGTTAACTGGCGGCAGGTGCCGTCATATTTCAAATCTTTTTTCTGTCTCAACGCTTCCTGGCGTTTGTGCTTGAGTTCCTCTATGGTGCAGAAGCACTTGTAGGCATGCCCCGACTCGAGAAGCTTACGGGCCGCAGCCAGATGTTCCTCGATGAATTGTGTCTGGAAATAGGGCCCTTCATCCCAGGTAACCCCGAGCCATTTCAAACCTTCAATAATTCCCTGAATAGAATCTTCGGTGGACCTTTCCGCATCCGTATCCTCGATCCTCAGGATCAGTTTGCCACCGGTCTTTTGGGCATAGAGCCAGTTAAAAATCGCTGTGCGGGCACCACCGATATGAAGGTATCCGGTGGGGCTGGGCGCAAAGCGTACGATTACTTCTTGCTTCATATTGTTTTACCTTTCTTGGGAAACCTCCATAAATTTATTTCTTTACAATGTCGGTTTCAAGCTTTGTTGCCAGATCGAATGCTGTATTTAATGCATGGTTTATTTTAAATAATTGTACCTTAAAAGTTTTTAGGGATGCGGGTGTTGCTTGGATGGCATCTTCACTCGCAAGAAGTTTCTGAAGCTGTTTGGCTTTATCGGATAAACCGTCCAATTTTTCGGCAAAAACTTCAATTTCTTCGGCCCACCTTTTTCGTTTGTCATCGGAAAAGGCGATTTGCCGATGGCCGAGTCCTTCCTCTAAAGAACCGATGTTGTAATCTTCAGGGTCTGCAATTATTTCATACATTTTAAACTCCTTTTGGTAGAATAAATCATATGAATTTGATATACCATAACTTTCTACACTTTAAAATTAAGAAGGTCCATAAAATTTTTTAGCTTTGAGAAATCTTTTGTTTTTTTTTCGGATAAGCGGCCGGTTTTCCGCTTCTTGTTGATGGGAAAATCATAATGTGCGATCCAATATAACACGATGGATTTTTGAAAGTATTATTTCGAGATACCGTCTTGGTTCAAAGAAGTTAACCGTTAAGATTTAATAATTGCGCTAACCGGGGAACTAAGATTTAATAATCGTTCAGACAAGGAAACGATCATGACCAAAGAAATGGAATGTATGTGTATGAACTGTGGGGTATCGAATTATTTCCCTGCGGATTACATTGCGTTGGACGATCCATCTGCCGCGGATTCGAAAATTATAGACAGCCTGTTGGTCTGCGAACAATGTGGCGGCCAGTTGATGTTGGTGGGCAAAGCAGGAGAAGAACCCCATTATCGCTTTAAATAATTCAAGGGAGTCCTTTCTTCGTTAAATCGTTCAGGGCTCAAATGGTGTAAAATCGTTCGGAAATCTTCGTAAAGAAACAACAGAAACCCATGCTGAATGATTGCCGACTTAAATTCTTCCTGAGGAATTCGGCTATAAAAAATGGGTCTTATATAAATAAAAGATGTCCGCTTCTTCGTCTTCATGCAGAAGCCTGACCGGTGCCACCTTCATTTTGCAGCGGTAGTTTGGGGATGTTCCATACAGACGACAAATCAAAGGTCTGACAGGATGGATAGCGCAACCCTTTTCATCCAGGTACGGACATGTCGTACCTTTAGCTTTTCCAGCTTTCATGGAGTTTTTCCGGAGGAACGCTTCGAGCCGTTGATCCTCGACCTTGGTCCTGGAAGGTCCCAAAGTTCTGACAACACTCATGGCACCCGTCGGTACACATAAAATCGGGTAACAGATTGTAAATATCTTCAATATCCATCAAACATGTCCTTTTGACTCTAAAGATAACGGCTCAACAGACCGTTAAACAGTGATCCTTTAAAAACCGGATCACCCAAATGATAGGGGCCCGTATTTTTGTGTATGGACAAATTAATACCGGTGACGTAACTTTTCCTTAAATGGCGACAACGCTAAAAAAGTCAACTGAAAAGTGATTTTATCCGCAAATCAGCCGTATTTTTTTCCGTTTCCAGGTTTTTTTTACAAGGCATATCTTTCGGATATTCTTGTAATTTTGGATGACGTTCAATTCCCTCGAGGGACCACATGGATTACCCGCAATCGATTCAAAAATGATCAGGGAAGCCTGTGGTTGACCGTGCCGGTCAAAAAAAAGGGCTTGGGGCTTCAAAAAATCGACGCTGTCAGGATATGCCATGACGGCCGCTGGCCCAAAAAACATTTGGAAAGCTTGAAAAATGCCTATTCCAGAGCGCCGTATTTCAAGGACCACATCGGCTTCCTTGAAGCGCTTTGGTCAATAAAATTCGAAAAACTCATCGATTTAAACCTTAGGGTCATCCGTTATCTAATGCAGCAACTCAAGATTGGGACAAAGGTCATCTTGTCGTCCGAGCTCGGGATTCATTCAACGGGGGACACACTCCTCATAGAAATCTGCCGGGAAATGGGGGCATCCGAGTTTTTAGCCCAGAGTTCTGCTCAAAAATACCTTGATGCAGATAGATTTGCGGATGCGGGGATTCGCTTGACCCAATTTAAACAACCGTTGTTGATTTATCCGCAACTCTGGGGGAGTTTTATCCCCAATCTCTCCGCACTCGACCTTATTTTTAACTGCGGGCCAAAAGGGCACGATATTATGATTGGAGATTGATCCGGATCTTTTATGAAGACGAAATTCAAACTGAAAGCTTCATCTGAAAAATTGCTTCTCGTTTCCGCACCCTGGCCCCTTTACAGCCGGCCCTCCATTCAAATCGGGACGCTGAAGGCTTTTCTAAGAAAAAAATTTCCGGATCTAAAGGTTGATGCGCACCACTTCTATTTAAAGGTTGCCGAGGCCATCGGCTACCGGCGCTATCAGGCCATCTCTGAACGCACATGGCTGGCGGAAACCGTATATGGAGCGCTGTTATATCCAGAAAGAACGGATACGGCAGAAAAAATTTTTTATGAACAGGCCAAAGGTAACCCTCTGTTAAAAAAGATTGTTTTTAAAAACCTTGCCAGTCAGGTTCGGGAGGTTTCAGAAGATTTTATTCACAGCGTCGACTGGGAAGACACGATCTTGGCCGGTTTTTCCATATGTCTCTGTCAGTTAACCGCTTCCCTCTATTTGATCCGGGAGGTGAAAAAACGGTTCCCCGATCTGTTAATCGTTGTTGGCGGGTCCGTATTTACCGGGGATGCAACCCGAAACCTGTTTAAAACATTCCCCGAAATTAATGCCGTCGTTAACGGTGAAGGTGAACTCCCCTTGAGCCGACTGGTTTCGGACCTCAGAAGATCGCGGAGCTTTGGAGAAACGGCCCGTGTTAAAGGGATTGTCACGCCGGAATCGACTGAAAATAATGCCGCCTCTTTTTTTAATCAGATGACCGATTTGTCCGATCTTTCTCCGCCGGATTACGATGATTATTTTGATTTGCTCCAAGAATTCAGTCCGGAAAAAACATTCTTTCCGACCCTTCCCATGGAGATGTCCAGAGGATGCTGGTGGCGCCGGTCACTTGTAGATGGGGAATCCACAGGATGTGCTTTTTGCAATCTAAACCTTCAGTGGGACGGCTACAGGACCAAAAACACCCTGCAGACGGTATCGGAGATCGATCACCTGACCACAAAACACAAGACCTTATCTGTCGCCTTTACGGATAACCTGCTGCCGTTGAAAACTTCCAAGGATATTTTTGCAGGGATCGGAAAGTTGAAAAAAGACCTTCTTTTATTTGGAGAGATCCGGGCGACGACACCCAGGCATATACTGGCGGATATGCGGATGGCCGGAATGGAAAAAGTTCAGATCGGAATAGAGGCCCTAAGTACACGACTCCTCAATAAACTCAACAAAGGGACCACGGCAATCCAGAACATTGAAATCATGAAGCACTGTGAAGCACTGGGAATTTCAAATTCTTCGAATCTGATTCTCTGTTTCCCGGGAAGCGATCAGAAGGATGTGGACGAGACACTTCGAAATTTGGAGTTCACCCTGCCGTTTCGTCCGCTGAAAATGGTTTACTTCTGGCTCGGCCTGGGCAGCCCGGTGTGGCGGCATCCCGGAAATTTCGGTATCAAAGCTGTATTTAACCACCGAAATTACGCCGGCATCTTTCCCAAGGAAGTTTTTCAATCCATGCAGTTTACGATTCAGTCCTACCGAGGCGGCCTCGGCCATCAGAGAAAACTTTGGACGCCGGTCAAAAAAAAGTTGAAAGCCTGGAAAAAGACATATGATGAACTCCACCGGGGTTCCCGGCATGAGAACATCTTAAGTTTCAGGGACGGCAGAGACTTTTTGATCATACGCCAGAAAAGGACCCCAGGCGAACACCTGACGCATCGATTGGAGGGGACATCCAGAGCGATCTATCTTTTCTGCCAGGAGCACCGGTCGTTAAAAAGAATCCTTGAACGTTTTTCAGCCGTGGGTTCGGATAAGGTTGTGGCGTTTTTAAGGATGATGGTCGACAAGAAGCTGATGTTCGAAGAAAATAATAAATACTTAAGCTTAGCCGTACCCGCCAATCCCAATTCATAACATCCAATCACACTTGAAACCCGTTTGAACACCGCCTGATTCAAAGAACCCAACTATGTCAAAATTTCAGGTTTGGAAACGTCGACAAAATATGCTATTTGAACCCAAGAATGCACATTCCGCATTTTGACTAAATATTTAATGAATCGCGACGGAAAAAAGAACGCAAAAAGGAGATATGAATGAGTTTGCTCGGAAAGATAATCGGTGGGACAATCGGATTTGCCATGGCCGGACCCTTGGGTGCCATTGCCGGCGCAGCGTTGGGCCACGCGTTTGATACCGGCGGCCAAACCTATACCACCATCCAAAGGGCCCGTCTTTCGCCCGGGGAAGAGGTACAGCTTACCTTCTTCGTCGCAGCGTTTTCTATGCTTGCAAAACTCGCCAAAGCAGATGGCCGGGTATCAAAGGAAGAGGTCGCTGCTGTCGAACATTTCATGGTATACGATTTGAACCTGAATCCCGAAAGTAGAAGACTTGCGACGAACGTCTTTCATGCAGCCATTGAGTCTCAGAACAATTTTGTCGATTTTGCGACCCAGTTTTACAGCCAGTTTCGGACACAGCACCAGATGCTCGATCTTATGATCGATATTTTACTCAGGGTGTCCGTGGCTGACGGCGCATTGAGTACCAGCGAAGAGAATCTGATTCTATCCGCTGTGAGGATATTCAATTTCAGCGATGAAAAATACAGGAAGCTAAAGTCCAAGTATATCCAGGATGTAGATAAATATTATGCCACCCTTGGATGCGATAGAAACGATTCAAACGATCATATAAAGAAACAGTATCGAAAACTCGTATCGGATTATCATCCGGATAAGATCGCCTCAAAGGGTCTGCCTGAAGAGTTTACAAAATTTGCCAATGATAAATTCCGGGAAATCCAGGAAGCCTATGATGTCATAAAAAAAGAAAGAGGGATTCGGTAATTCAGATACGGATTCATTCCGTAACGGAAATGGCTTTTAGAAACTTCATGTTTCAGGGGTTTGGAAATTATTTTTGCCACAATATTAACGGTTTCGTAAAAAAGTCTTTTGTGAGCGACATCGAGCAAAATAAGACTTTTTACGAGTTCATCAATATTCACAAATGGTATGACTCAGCATCCGAGACAAAAAGAAGGATACGGTTCAGGCCACCCCAAAAAAAACAGGTGCCTGTCCTGCGGCACCCGTGAAAATATGGGTCGACGAAGATATTGTTCAATCGACTGCCGTCAAAAACTCAGATACACACTCGATGTAAGAACCGGCCTGCTTAAGGCATTGAATGCCCGCTACGCGACGTTTTATTTTACCGACACGTTTATCGTTATGGATGTTCTTCCATATGACGCCAAAGAAATCTTCAGCTTTATCTTCCCGCGTTCTTCAGATAAAAAACCCGCTGAAGATTACAGCAATATGTCTGATAAACTCGGGAATGAGTGGTGGTCAGAGAAAAAAAGGACCCATCGAAACTACCTCGCCACGCGGTATCTGCTTGAAAAGGCCAAAAGCAAAAAAACGTCGTCGAGTCTCGTTATACCCAAGGAGATAAAGCTCCCGATTATAAAAGAATCAACATTGACATGTCTGAAGCTTGGAAAATCAACGTTGAATTCTCCTGAACTGGAAAAAATCATTAAAAGTGCTTATCGGCTTCAGGCAAAGAAACACCATCCAGATCTCGGCGGAGATACCGATACATTCAGAAAGATCCACCAGGCATATCAGGATCTTATCAAATGGGCGGAAAATCCTTCCTACCGGAGACGTCGCGGATTCCGGGACAAATGGTTTTACGACGGCCATAAAAATAAGTGGTTACAGCCAAAACCATACCTGAAAATATAACCCCAATCGATGGTAAACAAACTGGGAGGAACATTATAAGGGTTTAGGTTTTTATATATTTTATAGATACAATTGTATTTTCATAACGCTTCTATAGATGAGATATAAATCTTTTAATACCATCCCATTTTGTTTGCCCTTCGGAAAAGCCCTCCAGCGGCGGACAAGCCTGATGATACCCCATCTCCAGGGTTATCAAGGGCTCGCAGTAGACGACGGAGGTCTATCCCGCTTTATCAGCGGGGCTTCGTCCTTGATGCTACGGATCTGGGGCATCCTAAACTTTCGCTCGATTCGGGTATAACCCACAGAAGCGATTCTATTCCTTGTAGCGTTCGGTAATAATGCGTTCAACCTCCTCTTCCGTGGGCATTCTATCAATATATCCGGCCAAATATTGATTCCGGAGCCACCGGAAAAGGGACACCGTCTCGTTCACATCGATCAGCTCAGGAATGACATCCTCCTCCTGGGACAGGATATGTTTTCGATATTGGCCCAGCATACCCACCACGTCATGAAACGTCGCCGGTTCTCGTTTAACGCCCTTCTTAAAGGACTTGCCTTTGCTTGGGAAAATCTTTTCCGGATCCGGGTTGGCCGAAATGTCGAGCTTTTGAAACGGCCTTCGAACCTGAATCTGCCAGTTTCTGGCCTCGTTCATCATTCTGGAGACCAACGGACCCGCCCAGTCGTGGCTCTGCTGACCCTGGGAACAGTAAGAGAAGAATTCTACCACCGACGGTCCGCAATAGGCGATGGCCTCTTTTAATATTTTGATGGCATAAAAGGGATTGTCGGTGGTCAGTTTGGCGGAATAGACATGTGAAATCGCCGTGGCCTGGGCGACGATACGACGATGCAGGGTCCGCTTTCCTGCAAATTTTTCCCCAATGGGTGAGGTGGATCGATCACACCCAAAGCGTGTGGCACCGGATTTCTGTGCACCGGTGTTCATATACCCTTCGTTATTGTATATCACCCAGGTAATATCGAAATTTTCGCCCAGAGCATAATTGAAGGGACCGTTGCCGATGTCGTAGATGGCGCCGTCACCGGCAAACACAATGATCTTGGTCAAAACATCGTTGAAACCGTTGGCATAGGACTGGTCCAGGGCGGATTTGACGCCGAGGGCCGCGGCCGAAGCGGTGCCGAAACCAAAATGACCGGCCTGGTAAACTCGCGTATTAAACGGATTGACCAGTTCTGAAACCTGGTTGCAGCCGGTGGCGTTGATATTATAGATGAAAAAACCGCGATCGATCATATGCTCGATGGCCCGCCTGTTTTTATCCGAAAGGACCTTAAGCCCCTGGTAAAACGTTTCGATCCCCTTGGGACTGTTTCGCAGACTTTCCAGGGCATAGAATGTCAAAAGGTTGATGGTCCCTTCCCCGCAGCCGGGGCAAAGGGTGTGTTTTCCCGGATACATCTTGGAAAAGACAAAAAGTACCTGGTGGTTGAGGGGCATCCGGTCCACATACTGGGCAGCATCATACGTATTGTCCAGATCATGGTATTTTTCAGGAAGAAGATCCCCCGGGCTCAACCGGGCTTTATCAACCATCTTGAAAGCGTCCACCGGACAGACCTGAGCACAGATTCCGCAGCCTTTGCATCGATCGACAACCGTGTTGATATTCATGGAAAATTGCTTCCAGGGAATTCCCTTGGGCGGTTTCTTGAAGACTTTGAAATAAGCGACCGCACTGTTTGGAACCGTTTTGTCGGTAATTGTCGCGTGAATGGCTGAATCCGGACACGATGCCGCACACATGCCACAAGCGATGCACTTGGTTGCATCCCAGACGGGCAGCTGGGCGGCCATGAAGCTCACATCCTTGTATTGGCTGGTGGCGGCAGGTACCATGGGAATAAAATGATCCCACGGAACCTTTTTTCCCTCCATGATCGGCGCAACCATTTCATGATAAAAAGTCTCGTGGAAATTTTCCATCAGGTTCACCGGTTTGATGGTTCCCAATTCATCTTTTTCAGTCATTTTAAACGGAAGACCGGGAGTTCGGTGTTCCTGTCCAAAATTTTCCGGCTCCATTGACGCCGATGGAATCTGACTTTCGGATGTCTCGGCAAAGTCACAGATTCCCTCTATGGGTTCGGTTGAGGCCTTCTGGAAGCCTTCCTTTAAAAGGGCGATGTTAGGATTGATAATCTCAAATCCTTTTTTGGCCCCCAACTTTTCTTTCATAATACTTTTAAACCGCTTCTCAAAAGCATCGGGCGTAAATATTCCCGTCTCATTATTGATTAAGCCCAGCATCATGGCCCCGGGCAGGTTACGTTGGAGATGTTTTAGGGCCGCCTTAGTGGCGTCCACCGAGATCACTTTGATGTTTTTATCTGCAATCCGCTGACGCATTTCTTTGGGAAACGACGCCAGGATTTCATCTTTGGTTCTGGGGCTGTTGACGACCAGCAGGCCATTCTGATTCATTCGACCGACATATTCCCGTAAAATCTCGCCGGATAGAAACTTTTCGTTGAAAAAGGCCAGAACGTCGTGTTCGGTCAACTCCGAGGAGTTGCGAATCGGAACGGAGCTGATTCGCAGATTCATAAAAACCGGGGCCCCCTTTCTGGCCGCACCGTAACGGGCGCCGGACTGAATGTATCGCCTTCCGTTGCAGCCTTCTTCGGCATAAATCACCGCTGCGGTTTCCAAGGCGGTCTTGACACCTTCGGCGCCAATACCGATAAAGGTCAGGCCCAGCTCCCGGTCCTTGTAGTTTGGAAGTTGTTCGGGTTTCAGGGTATAGGGGCCTTCAATGCCTGAGAAGAAGTCCCGGATAAAATTGTCCTGTTTTTTCTCTAAACAGGCCCGCATGTTCTCAATGACCGCGGCGGCATCATACTTGTTGAAATCTTTGCTGCCCAGGCCATAAACCCCGTGAAGAAGGGTCGGCATATCGTCGCGGGCGTAGATTTTGTGCTCATCCCTGCCTTCATGATAGGCTCTCTGAGACAGCTGCAGCGCTGCCTGCAAATCCGACAGAAGGAGTTGGTTGTGCGCCATGGCGGTCCGCTCCATCACGGTGATGACCTTGGCGTTTCGAACGCCGAATGCAATCTCTTCGTAGCAGGGCGGATTGAAAAGCACCGGCCGAACAACCCCCACCTTTAAGCCTTCCACATCTCGGTAGTAATCAACCACGTCCTTGATAACTCCTGCTGCCGAGCCGAGAATCACCACCACCATCTCAGCATCTTCGGTACGGTAGCATTCCACAACCTTATGGTTGGTGTTCAAAACCTGGTTCATCACGTCCATGGCTGCGATAACCCCGCGTTTGACAAAACGGTAGGCAAAATCCTGGGCCACCTGGCCTTCCATGGTTAGATCGGTGTCGGTAAAGGTCCCGGTGAGGTAGCGCTGCTCGAAATCGGGCTGATAGAGGCGATTGGGGGGACCGACGAAATATTTCAAAAATTCGTCTGAAAGCAGTTCTATGTTTTCCAAGGCATGGGATTTAATAAACCCGTCACCAATAACCATGAACGGCAGCATTACCTGGCGCAGTTCGGCGGTTTTGAAAGCAATGGGCATCAGATCGTGAAATTCCTGATTGTCTTTGGCAACCAGCTGAGCCCACCCGGTATTGCGCACACCATAGAAATCGTTGTGGCCGCAGTGAATGCTTAAAGATCCCTTGTTCACCTCACGGGCCATGACCGTCATGATCACCGGGAGACGTTTTCCTGCTACTGAAAAGAGGTTCTTGGTTTTCAATACCAGTCCCTGGGAAGAGGTGTTGTCGACATAGCGGCCACCCTGGCACGCCATGGCTTCCACCGCCGCAATGGCCGAAAGCTCGTCACTGGGCTGAAAATACATCAGTTCGGTTCCGAACAGATTCTTCTGCCCCTGTGCGGATGCGTTGGCAAAATCCTCGGCGATAGGTGTAGACGGCGTGATGGGATAGCCGCAGAGGCCGTCGCCCAAACGGGTGAGGATCGA
>JAQYVT010000083.1 GCA_030145345.1 Desulfobacterales bacterium | reverse complement strand
GTAAAAAGTCCAACTTCTGCGTTGTGCTGCATTTCGCAATCATTCAACGTACGATAAGTACGCCTCATGATTGCAAAATTTGCACGCCTTGAATTTGAACTTTTTACGAAACCGTCTAAATCGGACTTTTTACGAGTTTGTCAAAGGTTGATAAAAGATTAACTTATGGATCTAACGCTGAACGTTGACCCTGAACGGTTATCGTTTTTTATAAGCCGTCGCATTCCGCACCATAGCGCGGGCCCAAGACGGCGTGCCCAGTGAATGAATATGGGTAAAGGTGGCCAGAACGTTTTTATTACAGACGCCGTCCCGTTTATGGATAAAACCGGCCCCTCTTTTCATGGCAAAGGCAAGATCTCCATCGGTTCCCCGCCATTTTAAAACCTTCGAATAGTGAAACTCATGCCCTTTAATCTCAGAACCGACTTTAAAATACGGATTTTCCTGTTCCACCGTAACAACGGTGTAACCGTGTCCCTGGGGCTTTTTTGAAAATCCGAATACCACCGGAAGCACCCCGGCCATGGGGAAGGTTCCTTCATCCAGAACCAGCGCTTCCCCGAGGTACATGAGGCCGCCGCATTCGGCATATATGGGCAGGCCGTTTTCAGCCAATGCCTTTAACTGTCGTCTGAATGATATGTTCTCTGCCAGCTGACGGGCATGGGTTTCAGGAAACCCACCACCGATATAAAGGGCGTCCACGGGCGGAATTTTATCGCTCACAAGGGGGCTGAAAAATACGGTTTCCGCCCCTTCCGCTTCAAGGGCTTCGATATTTTCCGGATAGTAGAACTGAAACGCCGAATCCTTGATGATGCCGATTCTGGGTTTTGGGTGGGGAATGCTCGATGGCCGATGACGGGTATTTTCTCGAAGTTCCGTTGAAACAGGCAGCGCAGCGGCATTGTCGGCAACCGCCGCCAACGCTTCAAGGTCGAGATAGCGGTGGGCTATCTGGGATGCAGCATCGATGGCATCCTTTGCACAGTCATGTTCCGGTGTGGGTACCAGCCCCAAATGCCGTTCAGGGAAATTTTTCCAGTCGAGTTTTGGGATCGCACCCAATACGGAAATATCGCAGTAGTACTCGATATTTTTCCGGAGTATTTTTTCATGTCTGGGCCCGGCAACGCGGTTTAAGATCACCCCTTTTATATCCACATCGGGATCGAACTGCTTGCATCCCAGAACCGCCGCAGCCATGGTTCGGGTGGACTTTGTGCAATCGATGCAAAGAATCACCGGCGTCTTGAGAAGTTTTGCCAGTTCGGCGGTGCTGGTGCTTCCTTTTATGTCTATGCCGTCGTAAAGACCCCGGTTCCCCTCGATAACTGAAATACCACCGGGGGTGGAATGCAGGAAAAAAGATTGAAGGATATTCTTTTGGGTGACAAGGTAGGTGTCAAGATTATAACAGGCCCGGCCGGCTGCAAGGGCAAGCCAGCCGGCATCTATGTAATCCGGACCTTTTTTGAAAGGGTTTATCCGTTTGCCGACGGCTTTCCATGCTGCAGCAATTCCGATCGACAGTATGGTCTTTCCAGATCCTCCGCGCAGGGCTGAAATTAAAATTCTGGGAAAATCCATATCTTCCTGCTGCATAGGAGGCATTTAAATAAAAATAGGTTCAGGAGCGGCCGGTTCTAACAAGGAAGACGTTCGTCATTAATCTTCGTGTTCGGCATGCGCCTGTTTGCCCGCGCCTTTAAGCCCGTACAACGACGTGCTTCCGCTGGACCAGTATTCGAGGACTTCCTCTGTAACCATCTGGTTGATCAGCTTTTTGGCCACCCTGGGTTTTAAATCCAGGATTTTCGCCAGATCGTTAAAGTAAAACTTGCTTTTACTTTTTTTCTTTGTCAGCCCTGCTACGATTTTTTCTTTTGCCTCTTCGTAATCCATATGATTAGCCTCTTTTCGATGAAATGCAGGGGGCAAATATTATATTACCCCCTGCTGTTTTTATTCGTGCTTAGAATTTAAACTGTGTGGTCTGACGCCAGGTATAATACGCCGGATCACGGAAATCATCGATGAGATGATGGGTAAAATCGAGTTCACATTTTTCAAAGAATCTTTCCCATCCGATTCTCTCTGCCCATTCACCGACCCGTTCATACTTTCTAGCGCCCTCGGCATAGGCCTCCACGATTTTCTTGATGCAATCCGTGGTTTCCGGCCATCGTGGTGCATTATTGGGCAGAAACGCCACAACCACTTTTGAAAACTTGGGTGCGGTGATCCGGTTGGAAACCTTACCGCCCGCCATAATCACGATGCCGTCGCCCACATCATCGGCCAGCGGCATTGCCGGACACATGGTGTAACAGTTCCCGCAGAACATACATCTGGGTTCGTTGACGGCCACACTGTTTATTTTGGTGCCATCGGGAAGTTCAAACTTGGCCGGTTTAATGGCTGCCGTAGGACAGGCAGCGATGGCCAGAGGAATCTCGCACATCTTGTCCAAATATTCATGGTCCAGCATCGGCGGTTTCCGGTGATACCCCAGAATGGCGATGTCCGAACAGTGGACCGCGCCGCACATGTTCAAACAGCATGCCAGAGATACGCGAAGCTGGGCCGGAAGGCGCATGTTCTGAAAATCATCAAAAAGCACATCCATGGTCGCCTTTACCGGGCCCGATGCGTCCGTAGCCGGCGTATGGCAGTGAATCCAACCCTGGGTGTGTATGATGTTGGTGACCCCGGCGCCGGTACCGCCGATGGGAAATTTAAAACTGCCGCCGTTAAACTTGCGGCTGGCAAGATCCTGTTTTAACGGTTCGAGTTTCTCTCTACTGTCCACCATGAATTCGATGTTGTTTCGCGTGGTGAACCTTAAATGCCCGTCACAGTGCGTGTCTGCAATCTCACAAATTTCACGAATATGGGATACGCTCATCAAACGTGCGCCACCCACCCGTACCGTATACACTTCATCGCCGGTTTCCGAAACATGAACCAAAACGCCCGGTTCCAGGATCTCGTGATACAGCCATTTACCCTTATTTTTCTTTATAACCGGAGGATAGAATTCATCGAATTTTCTCGGGCCGATGTCGGTTATTCTATTTTCCATCGGTTTGTCAGGATTGTAACCTGAAGATATAAATGCCATGGTTATTCCCCCTTATCTCTGATGATGTTTTCTGAATTCGTTGACGTCTCGTTGGAATCCGCCTTCAACTTCGTCTTCTTTCCAGAAGATGTATGGATTGTGCCGTGGTTCCTGAACATGCTGCGGCACCGCTTTAATGTTCGTCATTTCAAGCAGCTTCTGGAAACCCTGGCGCTTCATGAGTTCGCCGAGCCGTTCGCGGTTCTTTCCTTCTTCCATCCAGTAGTCCCAGATACTTTCAATGACCTCTTTGATTTCGTCGTAAGGCTCTTCTACCTTTATAAACGGAACCAGGAGGGATCCCATCTGGGCACCATCGAGGATCGGGGCCTTGGCACCAACCAGCATGGAACATCCTCTGTCATCACCAATCCGAAGGGCTCTCGGCATGACATTGATACAATGCATACATCTTGTGCACTCACGATTATCTATCATCAGTTTTCCATCTTCAAGCCACATGCATTCCGTGGGGCAAAGATCGATCACTTCCTTCTGGATATCGAACGGTCCCCAGTCCCGACCGGCATGAGATCCGCCGTTGGACGGCAGTTCTCCGCCCACGTAGGCTGCAACCGCTTCCTGATCAATTTTTATATCGTCTCGCCAGGTACCGACAAAAGAAATGTCTGCGCGTGCGATGGATGCAACGCAGCAGTTGGGACACCCGTCAAATTTAAATTTAAACTTGTACGGAAACGCCGGACGATGAAGTTCGTCCTGATATTCAACCGTAAGATCATGACAAATCGCCTGAGTGTCGTAGCACGCCCATTCACATCGTGCCTGGCCCACACAGTCGGAAGGGGTTCTCAGGTTTGACCCGGAACCGCCCAAATCCTGGTTATACGTGTGAGTCAATTCAAAAAAGATCTCTTCTAACTGGGGCGTCGTCGTACCCAAAAGGATGATATCACCGGTGGATCCGTGCATGTTGGTGATGCCGCTGCCGCGCAAGTCCCAAAGATCGCAAATATTTCTCAGATACTCGGTGGTATAGAACTTTCCGGCCGGCTGATTGACCCGCATGGTGTGGAAATGGGCGACCCCCGGAAACATCTGGGGCTGATCGCAATATCTCCCGATAACACCGCCGCCGTAGCCGAAAACGCCGACGATTCCGCCGTGTTTCCAGTGGGTCCGTCCATGTTTGAAAGAAAGCTCCAGCACGCCCAGAAGGTCTTCACAAACATCCACAGGAATTTGATATTCGATACCCTTTTCATTTTTTGCTCTTGATTCGGCCTCCTGCTTTAGATCAGACACGAAACTCGGCCATGGCCCGCTTTCAAGCTGGTCCAGCAAAGGGGTTTCATGTTTTGCCATTGTATTACCTCCATTCTAAGTGAAAATTAACTGATCTGCCAAAAATAAATTTCACCGTCCCCTTACCGGGGCAGTAAAGGTCACCTCCTCTCCTTGTGTTGTTTTTCGTGTATAATATTTATAAGTCATTGTAAAAAAACGAGCACCAAAAAAACTTGTATAAAATTAATATCGATTCTTGTCAATAAAAAAGCAGGGTTTCATTCGGTTAAATAAAATTTTAATTTCAAAGCGCGCCGCCACTTTTTCCTGGGGCGTTTATTTATAAATATTGTGATTTTTATGACAAAATTCTTTCCACCTAAGTTGAGCGATTTTTGGGGAAGAGATGTGCCAAGATCTTGATGCAGCAAGATTTGCGAAATCCCCAGGTGCCCCGCAGGAAATGCCCTTGGGGTGCATACCCATGGATATGTCGAGGAATTTCGAAGATCTCTGATGCGCGAGAGATTGGTGCAGATCGAATCAAAAATCGCTCAATTTAGGTTCCATATTATCCACGGCGTATTCCCCTCGATCACGGATATTTTCGGAACGGTTCCACGGCTCGATACAGATCATCCACATGTTGTTCAAGATGCTGTCTGATGACCGGGGCCTCGGGCGCCATCGGATGATATGCCTGAACCATGGCGGAGTTCAAATCGAGCAGATCTGCATGGGTGCAGGCCGAGAGATGTTGCCGGAAACCGTCGGCCAAAGATCCTGGAAACGATCTGATGGGCGGTTTTGAAACCAGTCCTTCAAAAAAGCCTTTGAGGACGCCTTTCACGGCAATATCATCAGACCAGACAATTTCTCCGACCCCGTCCAGCCTGTCGATGCGCATTTTGATGGCAAGATTCAGGAAAAATACCAGCAAGGATTCCAATATCCATTCAGCATCCGGATCGTTATGCCCGATCTCGGGATCCCTCTTAAACATGGGCGCGTACCGTCGAACCGTGATGAGTTTTACATCGATCTTACGGTGTTGGCATTTCAGAACAAAATCACCGGCGGCATGATGCCAGGAAGATATGTGTTCGGACGTCTCGACGTTATAATAACCGGTCAGAATTCCGGCGGCCTGCCGGTAAAGATCTTCGGTTTGATCGGCCGAGAGGAAATAGTTTCCGTGTTCAGGATCCCATACAACGATTTTGTGCTGTTCATCTGCCGGATCAAGGGAAATATGGAATTCGTTAAAACCCTCGAACCACTCTCCTAAAAACATCCGGGTTTCAACTTGATTCCTCTCTGTAAAAACGTTGCCCTGGGCGTATACTTTGGGAATAAACGAACCCGGGTATTCCGTATCGAGCATTTGTAAAAGCCGACATTCTCTTTGAGCACATTGTTTTCCAACGTCGGTAACAGCAACGTTCAGGACAAATGGAATCTTGACGGCCTGCAAAACGGCTTCAACTTTGGCCGGATGATAAAACTCTCCATGTTTATCGAGAAAGATTCTGATCTCTTCTATTTCTTGGGATGATATGGTTCGATGGAGATGTTGGGAGACGGATTGTGTAATGATCGCATATTGATCTCTTTCTAGAAAATCTCGGGCGGCAGTAAAATAGTCACCGTGATTTATGAAACTGTCACTGTCTGATTTAATTGTCCTGGCGGATTGATGTCGGCTGAGGGGAATGGGCGTCGACCATATAAAATCACCTTCCCGGACAGGATGGTTTCTGCTGGATAAAAAAAACTTGAATCTCGGCATGCAGTCTTCTTCTGTTGATATTTTTTATCTGTGTTTTTTGATTTCATCTAAAATTTCAGGGGCGACGTCATAACCGAGTTCAACCGCTTTATCGAGATGTTTCACAGCCAGATCCCCCTCCCCCTTTTCGAGATAGGCAATCGCCAGATTGTTGTGGGCTACGGCAAAGTTGGGTTCCAGTTCGATAACCTTGAGGCTGGTCTGTATACTTTCATCGAGCATCCCTTTCATCAGATACGCATTGGCCAATGTGGTATGCGCCTGCAAGAATTTTGGATTCCATTTTATCGCCTTTTCAAGGGCAGGAATCGCTTCGTCGATATTTCCCAATTGAAGTTCTGCAAATCCAATATTCCCATACCCTTCGGCAAACCCCGCCCTGGACTTGACGGCCAGTTTATTGAATTTAAGGCAGCCTTCTATGTCCCCGCGCTGCAGACAGATCCCTCCCAGCTGAACATACGCCTCGGCAAGATTCGGACTGCACTCAATCGCCGCAAAAAGCTCCTTTTCAGCTTCCTCGTATTTTTTAAGCCCCAGTAAGCCGATGGCAAGGTTATAATGGGATGTGCCGCATTCAGGGTTCGCCGTAACGGCCGCCCGCTGGTGAGCGATATATTCTTCAACATTTTTTGCTTTTGCCATGGTATCATCCTTTTTGTTGTTTTTTTTATGAGTTAAACTGCTTTGGTTATTATTTCATCAGCGGATTGTCAAGGGAAAACAAAACGTGGGCATTATTTGAATATATATCTTTTTTCTTGACACAACCGATCACTTTTTCTTATTTTTTAGGTTCAACTTATTTTGGCGGCACCCTGATTGTTTTTTAATGACAACATCTATTTGGATAAAAAGGGGGATGTTATGATCGCAGGATGTTTCACGGCAATTGTTACACCGTTTAAAGACGATGCTGTCGACTATGAAGGTTTGGGCAAACTTTCAGACTTCCAGATAAAAAATGGCATTACCGGGATACTGGCTGTGGGTACCACCGGAGAAAGCCCTGTTTTGACCTGGAATGAACATAACCGGGTCATTGAAAGCGTTGCGGAAAAAACCAAGGGCAACTGTATTTGTATTGCCGGTGTGGGAAGCAACAACACCAAAGAATCTCTGGAGGGAACAAAACATGCCGCCGCAGTGGGTGCTGATGCGGCGCTGCTGGTAGATCCATACTACAACGGCCCCAGTTCTCTTGAAATACGCAGGGAATATGTGGCACCCATCGCCCAGGTGGCACCGGGTCTTGAAATCATTCCGTATGTAATCCCCGGAAGAACCGGTGCACAACTGCTGCCCCAAGATCTGGCGTTGTTGAACCAAGAGTTTGACAATGTAAATACGGTCAAAGAAGCCACGGGAAATCTTGACAATATGAAACACACCCGAGACTGCTGCGGCCCTGATTTCACCATACTGTCCGGCGATGACGGGATGACGTATGAGATGATGACGGATACCCGTATCAACGCCTCGGGGGTAATTTCTGTTGCGTCCAATGTCATTCCGAAAGCCGTATCGGACATGGTCCACCTCCTCGAAGCAGGAAACACGTCTGAAGCCCGGAAGCTGTTATCTGCCATAACGCCCCTTTTTAATCTGGTCACCGTTACAACCATGGAAAAAACACCCTTTGGGGAAGTAAAATGCCGTGCCAGAAATCCGCTGGGCTTTAAGACACTCATGTCAATCCTGGGAATGCCATCGGGTGGATGCAGGCAGCCGCTGGGGAAAATGACGCGAAACGGTCTCGAAAAAGTTCTCGAAGCCGCCCGAAAAGTACAGGCCGACACCCCGGAAATATTTCAACCTGTCGCCGAATTTTTCAATGTGGATATTGAGGCTCGCCTGAACGATCCTTCTACATGCGAGGGGCTTTTTTACGAAGATTATTGATGAACATCCGTTGGATGCCGGGTACCGTTATGCCCTTCATCAGGTGCCCGGCATTATTATTTTTGGTTCTTCTCCAATTTAGTTGGAAAAAAGGGTCCAAGGGGTCAAGGATTTGATGAATCAAGGTTGCAAGGGTTTTTTTAAAGATTTTTCAGCGCGGTCTTTTTTTAGAGTGCCCAATTCGCAAACAGAACCATAACATATGTAATTCTTCAGCATTTCACTCGAACCCTTGGATCCTTGCCCCCTTGAGACATCAAATCCTTGAACCCTCCATGAACACCCCTTCTCAATTGGAAATACTCACTTATGTTACCTCGATTAACCACAACTAATCGGGAGATGGTCCTTATTTTTAAGGGCGCTCGAAAAGCAACCGGATATGTTTTGAAACGGCGTTTAGGGTTTTGAGGCGGCCGAACCTTCCTTCAACCGAAATTTCCCTTCTTTAAACAGAACATCTTTCAGCCATTTCAAACCAAATCCCAAAAGTGCGATTTCGTCTTCTTTTATTTTTTCAAGGGTCTTTGCATCGATATCATAACGATCCAAAAATGAGCTCTCAAAAACAAATTTCCTGAACGTATCGATGTTATAGTTCACCAAAAAAAACATCTTTTTGCTTTCTTCGGTCAGCTTGATGGTCGCCGGAAAAGACCGCTTTCTCACAACCAGATCGGTCCAGCCGGCATTGATCTCATCATGAATATCAACGCCCTGGTCTTTCCGCCATTCACGGATGGTCCATTCTTGGTCCTCTTCAAAACCCAGACAGTGGGGCTCATTGACAAAGAAATAGAATCCCTCGTCAGCGCCCTCCTTGTGACTCAGCGAAGCAACCCCCAAAGGATAATAACGGCAGGTTGTGGGCCTGTCTTCGTAAATGATGCAACCCGCGTCGGTAACGAAAGGACATGATTGCATATCGTCATCCATGAGCTTTAACGTAACCACCGGCAAGTCTGTTTTTTCCAAAAGCTCCGGCGACGTGTAAATTGCCAAAAACTCTTCTGACGAAAGCTGCAGACGTTTTTTGAGTCTTATAATGTCATAGGGCGTGAGTATGATATTAATCCCTCTGCAGCATTTGGTGAAGCATTTAACACCGCTGTGACATTTAAACCTGAATCTACTGTCTAATCTAAGCTTTACAGGCTCGATGCTGGCCATTTTATCCGGCGTATCCATCTTTCATATTCCCCTTTTATATGTACCGCTCTGAATGTTTGAAAATATTGTTGCTTCAAGCAGCACTGATTTTTTTCTGAAACAACCCGCAGATAAGGTCTTGTTTCGAAAAACCAACCGGGTGCTTCAATTTCAAAATTGATGGTTTCGTAAAACGTCCGTCTTGGGCGCTCAGTGACCATTTGGGCCGTTTCAATCGGTGCCGATAAATCACGCCAGCGGCGGATAAATTTCAAGAACGCGTCCCCAGCGCCTCAAGCACCTTGAAATTTTTTACGCATCTCCCCTTGAAACACGGGATCCCCAAATGATCAGATATGGCTCACAAAAGACTTTTTACGAGTTTGGCAAAATTTAACCTTTAAATATCCGAAGCACCGGCCGATGTCAACCGATGAAAGAAGACAATACGGTGTTTGCAAAACCGTTATGAAAACAACTTAGGTCTTGATTTCAATGGCAAAGATGCTATAGCCTGTAGACCGTGTTTTATGGTTAATATTTTATTCACTCGAGGTGTTTCTCGATGAACCAACCGGTCTGCTCTGAATTTGAACGGGGACGTCGATTTGTCGGACGCCTTCCCCATGGGAAAGATCTGATCGCATCCATCGAGGACTTTTGCATAGAATCCGCCATTCAGATGGCGACATTCTCCGTAATCGGGACTGTTTCGTCCGCTACCATCGGAGTGTATGATCAAAAGCAGCAAGTATACGTCACTTTCACCGAAAATATGCCCATGGAAGTCGTAACGTGTGTCGGCAATGTTTCCTTGAAAGATGAGGCGCCGGTGATTCATGCCCATATTGTTCTGGGCGATGAACGCGGAAAAATCATCGGCGGACACCTGTTTTCAGAAACCGTTCTCTATGCCGGAGAGATGGACCTCCAAGAACTCGTCGGCAAACCTCTGGAGCGGGTTTACGACCGTACAACGGGGTTGTTCCTGTGGAGCGTACACCCCTAAATTTGGGCAAACAAAATAATCATTAACCGTAAAAAATAAACATCAAGATGTTATGACATATCCGGGGAGGTTAAAATGCAACTGACCGTTACCAAAGCAGAAAAATTAAAAGCAAAACCCGACGACTCCAAATTGGGTTTCGGTACGATATTCACAGATCATATGTTTAATATGGATTACAATCCGGATGACGGATGGCACAACCCGCGCATAGAGCCCTATGGATCGTTTAATATGGATCCGGCCACCATGGTCCTCCATTATGGTCAAGGCGTTTTTGAAGGACTCAAGGCCTATCGGACAGATTCCGGAGCCCTACAGCTGTTCCGGCCCCAAGACAATTTTAAACGGTTGAACAACTCTTCCCGCATCATGTGCATACCGCAGATCGACGAAGCTTTCGCCCTGGCGGCCCTCAAACAACTCTTGACCGTCGAAAAGGACTGGGTGCCGAGCGCTCCGGGGACCTCTCTGTATATCCGTCCCACCATCATTGCTACGGATCCCTATTTGGGCGTTCGCGCTTCATATACCTATCGATTCTTTATCATTTTGTCTCCGGTGGGCGCCTATTACGCCGAAGGCTTTAACCCGGTCAAAATTTGGGTGACCCCCCACCATGTCCGTGCGGTCTCGGGCGGTGTCGGCGAAGCCAAAACCCCCGGCAACTACGCGGCGAGTCTCTATGCCGGTGAACAGGCGCATACGCAAGGGTATACCCAGGTGCTGTGGCTTTGCGGTGTCGAACGGAAATACGTGGAAGAAGTCGGTGCCATGAATATATTTTTTGTCATCGACGGCAAACTGATTACGCCCATGTTAACCGGCAGCATCCTTCCCGGAATCACCCGGGATTCGGTGATCAAACTGGCAAAACTGTGGGGGATAGATGTTGCCGAACGAAAAATCAGCATCCATGAAGTGTTCGATGCCCATGCCGCCGGGAAGCTTGACGAGATTTTCGGATCGGGCACTGCGGCGGTGATTTCACCAGTGGGAGAAATCAAGTACGGCGAAAAAGTGATCTCCGTCGGCGACGGCAAGGTCGGCCCCATAGCGAATAGATTCTACACAGAGCTGACAAACATCCAGTTCGGAAAAACCGAAGATCCTGCGGGTTGGATCGAACCGCTCTAACCCCAAGTTCTCCTAAAGATTTTCAGCAAGTAGCGTCCCGCGCATAATAACCACGCGGCACTTGGGAAATGAATTAAAACGGGTTTGTAGCTATCTGAGGACCTCCGCCCAAATTCTTCAATTTTAGCGGAAGTCCTCGGATAATTTTGGATGGAGAAAAACCGAGATGCCGAAAAATCAAGATCCACCGAAACACCTTTTGTCATTTATGTCAAAGATGGAAAGTGCCGGACTCCACCCCTTTGTCATCGACACCTTTGCGTATTATTATAAAAAAATCGTTTCCGGCGAAACCGGGCTTATCTCTGACCGAGACATACGGCCCATCGCTTCCAATGAAGTCCAAGATTCAACCCGCCTTGAAGAATATGGTGAAGCCGGACGGAATGCGGTTAAGAATGCGGTGATGATAAAGCTCAACGGCGGCCTCGGCACCAGCATGGGCCTTACCCGGGCCAAGTCTCTTTTGGAAGTAAAAAACGGGAAAACATTCCTTGAAATCATATTAAAACAGACGGAAAAACGTCATGTCAAACTGGCCCTGATGAACAGTTTCAGTACCCATGACGACACCCTTGACACCCTTTCCAAGATCCAACCGTCAGGCCGGCCCCTCTTATTCCTCCAGAATAAATTTCCCAAGGTTCTCCAGGAAAATTTAGCGCCGGCAAACTGGCCGAAGAATCCCGAACTGGAATGGAATCCCCCTGGCCACGGCGACATATACGCGGCCATTTATACGTCCGGCGTATTAAAAAGCCTCCTCGACAAGGGCATCACATATGCGTTCATTTCAAACTCGGATAATTTAGGGGCCTCTTTAGATGAATCGCTTTTGGGATACTTTTCCGAAAACAGATTCCCTTTTATGATGGAAGTGGCCCCCAGAACACCCTCGGATGTCAAAGGCGGGCATGTGGCGAGGCACCCGGACGGGCGTCTGACCCTGCGCGAGTCGGCCCAGTGCCCCAAAAATGAACTGAGTGCCTTCCGAGACATAAAACGTTACCGATTTTTTAACACCAATAATATCTGGATCAATCTCGAGGCCCTTGATCGTCTCCTTGAAAAACAAGGGATTATATCGCTTCCATTGATCCGAAATCCCAAAACCCTGGATCCACGGGATGAAAAAAGCCCAAAAGTATATCAGATTGAAACCGCCATGGGCGCTGCCATATCCCTTTTTAAAGGTGCAGCGCTGATCCAGGTTCCCCTTTCCCGGTTTCTCCCGGTAAAAAACTCCAACGAGCTGCTGTCGATTCGGTCCGACCGTTTTATTTTTTCGAAGGAAAACAATCTGGTTTTAAATCCCAAGGTCCGCTCAAAAATCATCCAGATCGATCTCGATCCCAAATATTACGGTAAAATGGATCTTTTCGATGAAAGATTCCGCCATGGAATCCCTTCACTGATGGATTGCGAATCACTGACCATCCGGGGAGACGTGGGTTTTGAACGCAATGTCACCATAAAAGGCAGGGTGGTCATAACAAACGACCTTAAATCTCCGGCGGTGGTTAAGGAAGGTACGGTACTGGATAAAGATGTGATTTTCAATTGAGGGACGGCTTCTAACTCTTTTTAAAAATGGAATAATATTTCATAACGGCTTCCACATAATTTTCCGTTTCCGTGAAAGGGGGAATCCGCTGATACCGCTCAACGGTATTGGGTCCTGCATTATAGGCGGCCAGTGCCAGCGGCAGCTTTCCTTTAAAACGATCGATCATCTGTTTTAGATAACGCGTGCCCCCCATTATATTTTCCCGTGGGTCAAAAGGATCTTTTATTTTTAGCCGCTTGATATTTTCGGGCATGATTTGCATCAGCCCCATCGCACCGGCCGTTGATATCGCCCTGGGATTAAAATCCGATTCAATTTTTATCATTGCTTTCAGCAATGAAAAAGAGACGCCGTGCCGTTCAGCTGCTTCGGTTATTATTTGATCATATCGCCGGGTGACGTCCGCGTTCAGGGATCTGTCCGGTTTTTCCCGGATATAGATCTTATAGTTGGGGGATGTGGGTACGTTGGTGAAATGAAGCACCCCTTCGCTGTCCGCATAGACATAGATGTCGGCATACAGGGACGGAACAGCAACGAACAGGATCGAAATTAAACCATAGACTCCCACAAGAAAATAAATAATTCGGGTCCGCGCCATCACCTTATACGGGTTTTTGATAACAGTTCGATCGATCAAGGGCCAAAATTTGCTTTCCCCTTAAATGGTTGCCCGATCTTTTTATTTGCAAATATATATGTTGTCAGGTATCTAACATCGAGCACGCCGTTAATGTTCAGCCTGGACTTTTGTCCAATCATGGATCCATATATTTAAATCAAAAGCGCTTTTTTCTAATGGACGTTTAACATGACAGAAACTATAGAATACAACACCCGTTGGGTGCGATTTTTCATACGCGTTGTTACGGTATTTTCCTTTTTGGTTATGGTATCGTGCGGAAACGATACCGGCAATCAATCCCAAGCTTCGGCCAAAGATTCGGTTATTGGGAGCATAAACAGTCTGGAACAATTTAATAAAATCATGGAAACATCCAAAGAACGTCTCCTGGTTCTCGATTTCTATGCCGACTGGTGTCCGCCCTGCAAAGAACTTCTTCCTGTTCTCGAAAAAATCGGTAAAGAAAACCGCGACATCGTGACCATTTACAAGATTAACATTGACCGACACAGCGAACTTGCAAATTCCTTCCGCGTGACCGGCATCCCCCATGTCGCTTTTGTCAAAAACAAGGAAAATGTCCTTTCTCTGACAGGTTTATATCCGAAAAACATGTATTTAAAGGTTATCCGACAGTATTCAGAAAACGGCAAATCCTAGTAAAGAATCCTGGCCCAAAGGACCAGGCTTTGGTTTACCCCTAAAAGGGGCTGTTTCCCTGAAAGCCAGACAAGTCAAAAGTGCCTAAAGTGATCTAAAATGCCTAAAGTTATGGAGTCGCTTCGCTCCATTGATTTTATAT
>JAQYVT010000007.1 GCA_030145345.1 Desulfobacterales bacterium | reverse complement strand
TCTCAGTCCATTCAGTATGCGTTGCCCGGGGTCCCCGCTTCATATATTCACAGTGTGCTCGGTTCCAGGAACTGGGAGGAAGGCGTTCGGCAGACTCAAAGAGCCAGAACCATCAATCGGGAAAAATTGCAGGTTGATGACGTGTTGTCCCAACTCAAAGATCCTGAAACCTTCCGCTCTCAGATATTTTATCGGTATATTAAAATGATCAAAACCAGGAGGAAGCAGCCTGCTTTTCACCCGAACGCCGATTTTGAGATACTGGGAATCGATCCTCAAGTGTTTGTCATCGCAAGGTATGCTGAGGGTCAAAAACTGTATGCCGTCACCAATATTTCGTCCAAACGGGTCACAGTTTCGTTATCGAGCGCCGGAACTCCTGTGCGGATGAGAGACGTCATTACCGGCGAGATTTTCCGTACAGATGCATTAACGTTGAATTCCTATCAATTTTTATGGCTCAGTACAATGGGCAGTTAAAAGGGTCTTCAGGGATTCAGTTAAATCCGGCGCCTATTGTCCGTTGATCTTGTCCCTCAATTTTCCTGAACATTTGAACGTAACCACTTTACGTTCTTTCAACATCAAGTCGTCGCCGGTGGCAGGGTTGCGGCCTCTCCGTTGTTTTTTTTGCTTCACACAAAATTTTCCAAATCCCGAAATCAGGACATCTTCATTCTTCTCCAGCGAACTTTTAATAGTTTCCAGTAAAGATTCGATGATTTCCACAGATTTTTTCTTGGTAAAACCCAGATCGTGTACACTTGTGACAATATCATTTTTAGTTAATGCCATGGCGCCTCCTTAAAATCATTTTTTTTATTTATTCAATACCTTAATATTTACGAAAGTTAATCCTTACTTTGCTTTGAATTATCGTCCTTGGCCGGATCGAGGGTTTCAATTTTTTTTATTATGTTATGGACATTTTTCATGATTTTATTGATCTCGCATTTGAACTCTATGTCGTCTGGATCGTTCATTCATCTGCCTCCTCATCATCGATCTATTTCTTATCGGTATGTCAAACGGATATGTCTGTCAAGACGATTGAAGTGAAAATATTATTCAACGAACTAAAATACAAGCATTTTTTGAGATTTGCCATGGTAAATCCAACATCGACTTTACACAGTGATTTTTGTTGGCAGCAATTCTTCTGCCATGTCAAAGTGGTTGCCGATATCGTACCGTAAATCCAGTCGGTTCCCTTCAGGATTTTCCCGGGGGATAACCCGTATTTTACCATTTTCAAAGGCCGTCAATACTTTCTTTCGAAGCCGTTCAGCTGCTTTTGCTCTGCTTTCTCCGGGTTTGACGGTGGCATTGAGATTGCAATAGGCGACACGACTGCCATCGGATTTGAAAACGCCTTCTTCGTCTGAATACGTCATGGCAGATGGAATCACCTGGATCTTTTTTTTGTTCAGGTAGGCAAAATCGATATGGACGGGTTCCCCCTTGGTGCAGGACCACGGATACCCCTTCTGGCCTTGGGGGCCGCCGGATCCCGTAACCAGAGCCGTGCAGATGGATATCTGGTCAGACCTTATTTCGGGGGTGACGGTATCCAAGTTTCCTTGAAGCGTGGCCTTGATTAAGGGGCCCAGGTTTCTTATTCTGCGGACAACCGGCTGCCATTCAGGCTCTGGGGGCCGAATATTGATCTCACAGACGCGAATTCTCGTTGGGGCCATATTGCCGTCAAACGATAAAAAGCAGCCGGGGTATACCAGGCAGGGACGTAACATATTTTGGTCTTTCAAGGCTTTTATCAGCGGCTTAACAATATCTTGGGCCGCCATTTCCAGCAGAGCGGATGTTTCCATGGGATGGGGTGAAATGCTGCCCATTCCACCGGTAATCGGATTGTTCTTACTGGCAGGTCCGGGGAAGCGCTCCGGATAATCCATGGAGGTGGGAAGGATTTGAAAATTTTCGTTTTTATCGATTAAAATATTAAATGAAATTTCGACGCCGGACATCCTCGACTCGATAAGGAGCGGCCATGGGGATTTTTTCCCCGGAAATCGTTTATAAATTTTCCCATAATCGTTGATTAACGTGTCATAGACCTCTTTGATTTCCCATGCGTTCAAAATAATCCGGGAACCTTTCCCGCCGGCACTATACGGATACTTCAGCACCGCGCCGCCATACTGGTCGATCAGAGCCAGACACGTTTTGGAAACCTGTGCATAGTCTCTGGCATCGACTTCATGCCATTGGTCGGCAACAGGGATCCCATATTCACGACAAAGACGTTTACACGCGATTTTGTCGCCTTCAATAAATGAACTTTTGCGGGTAAATCCTAAAATAGAATCGAGAAAACCGGCTTCCTCCAATTCATCAACCAAACCCTCGAGCAATAAATCTTCGGGCATTGGAACAACACCGTCGATGGAGCCGTCTTTAAGGGCCTCAATTATTGCAGCGGCATATGCTCTTTTTGAATTGTCTGTTGTGGGTAAAAATTTTATCGGCCATTGCATTGTCTTTGCGAACGGGGGCATGGACGGCATTCCCCGAACAACGACGCCTTGAAAATCCTCCGGATGGTTTTCACTGGTTGCCGTTGAAGTGATCAAGGCACTTAAAAGGGTTCTTGCGTCGGTTCCAACAAATCCTATTTTATAACTCACGACAACTCCTTTTTATTTTGGTTACAGGCGTACCCTTGGGATCGCAAAAAAAATCAGATCACCTGAATGCGTGAGGATATATTTTTTCTGCAGGTTAACGTGCGAATTGCAGGGGGCATAAACGCCGGTTGCACAATGATCCGAATTGGGCTATAGCGGTTCGAAAATGCATCTTATTTTTGGGGCACAAAAAATAAAGCACTTGGCCGTCAACCAGCCAAAACCCCTAAGAATAAGATGGAGCCGACGGGCGGAGTCGAACCGCCTACCTGCTGATTACGAATCAGCTGCTCTACCAACTGAGCTACGCCGGCATAATAAAAAGACAACTACCATAATTGATCGTAAACAAATTGGGAAAAATATTACAAGTGTTTAATTTTTTATATATTCTGCAGATAAAAATGTGTTTTCACACCGCTTCTATGAATGAGATATAAATCTTTTAATACCATCCCATTTTGTTTACCCTTCGGGAAAGCTGATGATACCCCATCTCCATCGTTATCAAGGGCTCGCAGTAGACGACGGCTTCGTCCTTGATGCCTTGGATCTGGGGCATCCTAAACTTTCGCTCAATTAGGGAACTACTTTGTTTATGGATCAAAATCAAGAAAAAATATCATGTGGATGCATATCTGATATAATTCCAGACAGGGACCGCAGTATTGAATGCACAGGGGTATCCGGATCTGAAAAAGCCTATCTGGTATCCCGGTTATACACACAGCACCCGACGCCTGTTGTCGTTATAGCGCCTTCAGAAAAGGAAGCGGAAACCTATTTGGAAGATCTGCGTTTTTTTTCAGAAAAGCTCCGGCCGCCCACGATTTATTTTCCGGCATATAATATTTTACCATTTAAGTACCTGTCTTATCACAATGAAACAGCAGCAAAGCGGATTAGGTCACTGTATCATCTGATCGTCGGTGATGTGCCGCAGATGGTGGTTACCACCGTATCTGCTATTCTGCAGAAAATCATACCCAGACAGCAGCTGTGTGATTATGCAGAACTTGTCATGGTTGGCGAGGATATCGATCGCGACGCCTTGGTTAAAAAGCTATTGTCCGGCGGCTATATTCGATCAGCGATTGTTGAGGAACCCGGAGACTTCTGCATCAGGGGCGGTATTCTGGACATTTTTTCCCCGCTTTATTCAGACCCGATTCGGATCGAACTGTTTGGGGAAACCGTAGAGTCCTTAAGGTTTTTTTCAGCCGCATCCCAGCGAACCATTAAAAGAATTCCAGAAGCCGTTATCCTGCCGGCCCGGGAAGCGGTTGTAAAGAAGGCCAGTACGGATCAGATTATAAGCCGGATGAGGGCGCAGGCATCGAAGCTGGATATTCCGGTAACCAAAGTCAGAAGCTTGATCGATCGCATTAAAAAGGAGGGGGTGTTCCCCGGAGTTGAAAGCATGATTTCGCTGATCTATCCCGAGCTGGATACTTTTTTTGACTATATGCCCGACAAAACGCTTTTTATTCTGTTTGAGCCGGCCGAACTCGAAAAGGTTGCAGATCAAACGCTGGCGCAGGCATCCAAAAGTTTTGTCGCTGCACGCAAGGAAGCAAGACTCTGTGTCGAACCCGAAAGTCTTTATCTAACATGGTCAAAGGTTAAAGAAATCTTTTTGCATAAAAAAACGCTGACGTTTAAAAAGCTTGCAGTATCCAAAGGGTCACTCACCACCGAACAGCCCCTCAGACGGTTTGACTTTTCCGTTAAAGACGATATTCCGACCTCTATGGAACTTACACGTCGCCGGGAGAAAAACCTTTTTTCACCGCTGGCAAATTGGATCAATGCGCAGAAGCAGGCGGGTTTTGTCACCCTTTTGGTTTGTAATAAACGGGCACAGGCCGAGCGGCTGAAGTCGCTTTTAGTCCCTTACGGTATCCATCTCACTCGTGTTGACGGTTTGCCTGATATCCAACAAAGCAAAGGTCAGGTGTTCGTCTGCCTCGGGCAGATTTCTTGCGGATTTGTCTGGCCGGCTGAATCTTTGGCGATCATTACAGAGGATGAAATATTCGGATCGAAACGACGCCGAAAAATAAAAACAGCCCCAAGGGTTCGAACGGAACTTCTTGCGTTTGAAGATTTGAAAAAAGAGGATCTTGTGGTTCACATCGATCACGGGATCGGGCGGTATGAAGGTCTCGCAAAACTGAAGCATAACGGTTCGAGCAATGACTATCTTCTCATTCTCTATAAGGATAATGACAAACTATATCTGCCTGTCGATCGTATGAACATGGTTCAAAAATACATGGGAGTGGATGGAATCGAACCGGTTTTGGACAAGATGGGCGGCAAATCATGGGAACGGGTTAAAGCCAGAGTCAAAAGATCGGCGGAGAAGATTGCCGGAGAGCTTTTAAAACTTTATGCCAAACGCAAGGTCGGGAAGGGATATGCTTTCGGGGAGGTTGATAGCGATTTTCAGGATTTTGAAGCCGGCTTTCCTTACGAGGAGACACCGGACCAACTCAATGCCATCGAAGATGTACTCAATGATATGAAGACACCCATCCCAATGGACCGGCTGGTCTGTGGCGATGTGGGTTACGGTAAAACAGAGGTTGCCCTTCGCGCTTCGCTCATGGCCGTCAATGACGGCAAACAGGTGGGTGTACTGGTTCCAACCACTGTGCTGGCTGAACAACATTTCGCTACATTTTCCGAGCGATTCAAACGGTACCCGATTAATGTAAAATGTTTAAGCCGATTTCGCTCTTTAAGTCGCCAGCGTAAAATTATCGATGATCTTAAAACTGCAAGAATAGATATTGTCATCGGAACTCACCGGCTGATACAGAAGGATGTGGTTTTTAAAGAACTGGGTCTTTTAATACTGGATGAAGAACAGCGTTTTGGCGTCAAACATAAGGAAAAACTAAAAAGAATGAAAAGCACAGTGGATGTGCTTGCATTAACTGCGACCCCGATTCCCAGGACGCTGCATATGTCCCTGATGGGAATCCGCGATATAAGTGTCATTGCAACACCGCCGGAGCATCGCAAGTCTATTATCACATACATTTCTGAATTTGATGATGCCGTTATTTCCGAAGCCATTCAAAAAGAGTTAAACAGAAAAGGTCAGATCTTTTTTGTTCATAACAATATTCATAGTATATGGGCAATGGCAAAGCATCTGAAAGCTCTGGTCCCCGATGTTAGACTCGATGTCGCCCACGGCCGTCTGGATGAAGAGGCGTTGGAGGATGTCATGCTCCGTTTTATGAACAAAGAGATCGATTTGCTGGTGTGTACCACCATAATAGAGTCAGGACTCGATATCCCTTCCGCCAACACCATATTAATCAATCGCGCCGATAAATTCGGACTTTCCCAGATTTACCAATTGCGCGGCCGTGTCGGGCGGTTCGATGAACAGGCCTATGCATATCTTTTTATACCGGATGAAAGCATACTCGGCAAAAACGCTCAGAAACGTCTGAAGGTTTTGATGGAACACAGTGACCTCGGCTCAGGTTTTCAGATCGCCATGAGTGACCTGAAGATCAGGGGCGGTGGAACAATTCTGGGGGCTTCACAGTCCGGTCATATTGCTGCCGTCGGCTATGACATGTTTCTTAAACTGATGGAGAATTCAATGGCTGAACTGAAAGGAGAAGCAGTTCAAGACAGCCTGGAACCGGAAATTAACGTTAGTATGCCCGCTTTAATACCTGAGCCCTATATCCCAGATATTGATCAGCGTCTTTCAGCATACCGCCGCTTGGTAAAAATAACAGAGCTCAACGAGATCGCGGATTTTAAAGTTGAACTGTTGGATCGTTTTGGTAAATTACCTGTGGAGGTTTCAAACCTTCTTTTAAAAATCATGCTCAGGGTATTGGCCATAAAGGCGGGGGTCAAGCGCCTTGATCTGATCGGGCAACAGCTTTCACTCCATTTTTCTGAGGCACACCAGAGAAATCCTTCCGGCATATTCAAAATGTTCGATTCTGAAAACCATCGATTTGAATTTGCTCGGGAACAGGTGCTTAAAGCCAACCTGGAAAAAGCGAATGCAACCGGGCTTCTGACCCAGGTCAAAAACATCTTGAAAGAGATTATGCAACGTGTTAATAATTAAAAAAATTTTAGGCAATTTGCGAGTTAATCTCAATGACACCGAAAACCGCCGAATCCCGATGATAAGACGTTCTATCCAGCTGATTGTTCCAATCAGCTTTTTATTGATTGTTTGTTGGTTTTCAGGGTGTTCGAATTCCGAACAACAGCGAAGTGAAGAATATTTTATCAAGGTGGGCGGCCGGGGAATTACCGTTTCCAATTTCAACACGGCATTTGAAATTGCAAAAGCCGCTTATTCTTACCATAGTATGCGGCAGCCCGGAACCCTCAAAGAAGCTCGATTGCGACTTGTTCAACAGATGATCGAGGAAATGCTCGTTCTTGAGAGGGCTGAAGAACTCGGCATCGAGATTACGAAAATGGAAGTCGAACAGGTTGCTGAAAATATAAAAGGAGATTATCCTGACACCGTGTTCCAGCAAATGTTGCTTGAGTATGCCGTGCCGTACCATACTTGGGAAAAGAGATTAGAGACCCGTTTGCTTATGGAGAAGGTGATTGCCCAAGAGTTGGGGGATCAGATCGAAATAACACCCGATGATTTGGCGAAATATGAAAAAGAACGTTCAAAAGACGATGGTATCACCTCTGAGATAGAAGCGGGGGCTAAAGAAATCGATGAAATCATCCTAAAGAATTTACGCCGAAAAAAGATGGAAAAAGCATATTCATCGTGGATCGAAAAACTTAAAAAAATATACCCCGTTGAAATAAACAAAGAATTGTGGGGAAAAATCGACGGGCTTGTAAAATAATGCACGGTTTTTTGGAATGAAGTTCAGACGTTTAACATTAGTGATACGCAATTTAATGATTTGTGCTGTATTTTTTTGTATGGTGGGTTCACCCCTTGTTATACAATCACACGGTTCTGAAATCGTTGATCGAATTGTTGCTGTGGTCAATGATGATATCATTACGCTTTATGAACTCAATGGATCGATTAAGCCCTATGAAGATAAAATCAATGCCCTTGGATATCCCGAGGAAAAAGAACGGAGGATGCTCTTCAAAGTACGTGAGGGTGTGCTCAGTCAGCTTATTGACAAGAAAATCGAAGATCAGCTGATCAAACGCTCAAATATTAAAATCAGCGAAGAACAAATTGATCAAACCATCGAGCGAATTAAAGAAAAAAATTACTTTACCGAAGAAGATCTCAGACTTGCATTGGCCAAAGACGGCTTTACCATGGAGGCCTATCGAAATAAGATCAAGGAAGAGATACTCAGGACACGGCTCATCAACCTTGAAGTAAAATCGAAGATCGTGATTACCGAGGAAGACATTGCGGCCTATTATGAAAAGCATCTGGATACGTATGGTGGGAAACAAAAATACCACCTTCGCAATATCCTGATAAGAATCCCTACGTTTGCCGATGAGAACAAAGAACTTGAGATTCGGGCGAAAATAGATGAGATCTTAAAAGAATTGAAAGCCGGGCAATCTTTTGAAACCATGGCGAGGAATTATTCAGACTCATCAACGGCTGCTGAAGGGGGAGATTTGGGTCTTTTCGAGCTCGATTCCCTATCGCCACAGCTTCAAAAAACCATCCAAGGAATGAAGTCCGGAGAGTTTACACCCGTACTCGAGACCGATCAGGGATATCAGATTTTTTTTCTTCAGGAGATTTTGGAGACGCCTGGAAAGCCTTTAGAGGACGTATCACCCGAGATTGAAAGAATACTGTTTGGGGAAAATGCTGATAAGAAATATCAGGAGTGGATTGAGGGTTTGCGCAAACAGTCCACAATTAAAATCATCCAATAGTCCACTACGGTGGAGGACATTTCCCACGTTGTGAAATATGAAAAATGATCCTGACAAAATACTGGTTGAAAGCGTAAAAAGGCTTCTGAGACGGGATGCGACAACCCGCCTGCGCAAAATTGTGAAAAAAACACACGCTGCAGACCTGTCTTTGGTGTTTCATTCTTTGTCAATTCCCAATCAGCGAAGACTCTTTGACCTGATCGATGAAATAGAGATAAAAGGTGAAATTTTCAGCAATCTCGATGAGGATGCTTTTCTGAATCTTATTGAAGGAATGAACCTGGATGAAATGGTGGAGATTCTTGATCTCATGCCAAAGGATGACGTCGCTGACCTGTTGGGGCAACTGCCTGTGGAAAAGTCTGACGCCATACTTGAAATGATGAAAAAAGAAGGTTCCGAAGAGGTGGAAGGCCTTCTTCATTACGGTGATGACACCGCAGGCGGTATAATGGTTCCTGACTTCATCGCCCTACGGGAGGATACCACCGCCAGGGCGGCCATCGAATCGCTTCAAGAAGAGCATCTGGATGTGGAGATGCCGTTTTATCTTTATGTTGTGGATTCAAACGGGAAATTGATCGGTGTCAGTTCCTTAAGACAGCTGGTGGTGGTTCCGCCAAACACACCGCTCAAGGATTTCATGACAACGGACGTTTTTGCGGTTAAAACGGATATGGATCAGGAAGAAGTGGCCAAAATCGTCGCCCGTTACGACATCCTCGCGGTACCGGTGGTGGATGACACCAACCAATTGGTGGGTATTGTTACGGTGGATGATGTTATCGATATCATCAGGGAAGAGGCTACGGAAGATATTTTGAAAATGGCCGGTGTCAGCGGCGACGAGTTTATCGAGACACAGTCTGTTATCAGAAGCACAAGGATTCGCTTGCCATGGCTGTCAGCAAGCTTTATTGGCGGCATCATTGCATTCTTTATTATCGGTCATTTTGAAGGGAGTCTAAAAAAGCTTGCCTATCTTGCCGCCTTTATTCCCGTCATTATGGGTATGGGTGGAAATATCGGCACCCAGACTTCCACCATTGTGGTACGGGGTCTTGCCACAGGGCGCCTTAATATCAGAGATACCTGGCCGGTAGTTTTTAAAGAACTCATCGTCGGGTTTATCCTGGGTGCAGTGTATGGCGTTATGATCGGCACGGTGGCACAGCTTCGATATAGCACGGCGATGGCCGCCGTGTCCGTGGGCCTTGCCGTGACATCTTCCATGGCCATTGCAGCGCTGGTCGGATCCATAGTGCCCATGGGATTTGCAAGGATAAATGTCGATCCTGCTGTAGCCACCGGTCCATTCGTGACAACAGCCATCGATATCGTCAGTGTTTATTTTTATTTCCAGATCGCCACAATCCTCCTGGGACTATGAATAGATGTCAAGTTTTTCCACGCCTGCTATCGTTCTGCGACGGATCGATTTTGGTGATTATGATCTCATCATTACATTTTTTTCGTTAACCAAAGGCAAAATTTCGATTATTGCAAAATCCGCAAAAAAAAGCACGAAACGATTTGCAGGTGTCCTGGAATTATTTTCGGTATTAAACATTGTATGCGGTACGGGGCGGAAAAAGGGACTTCCGATTTTACAGGAAGCAACCTTGGCGCATCCTTTTTCCAATATTAGATCCAGCATCATAAAGACCGCCTATGCCAGTTATTGGGCTGAACTGGTCAACGAATGGATGGAACCCGGCCAACAGCAAGCCCGGCTATACCAACTGCTTCAATACGTTCTTAGAGAAATCGATATCGACCGGACATCCGAAGCGGCACTCTCCATCCTGTTCCAGATGCGGTTTATGACCATCGCCGGCCTTGTTCCTAATTTAAGGCAATGCAGTGTATGCAGGATTGAAATGGAGAAAATGCAGAATTCCAGAGTGTACTTTAACCTTGTAAAGGGAGGTATCGCATGTGACCGATGTGTTTCCGGAATTTCGGGGAAAATTCTTTTTTCAAAAGGGACCATTAAACAGCTTTTGTGGATCGAAAAAGGGGATTTAAGCACGGCGGCACGGATCAGATTTACTTCTCGGGCTTTGAAGGAAGGACTGGAGTTTTTAGAGGCGTTTGTACCGTATCATTTGGGAAAAGAACCCCGGAGTTTAAAATTTTTGCGGCAGATTAGACAATGATAGGATGCCGGATGCAAAGTCGAAGGCGTGCCGGTTTTAATATATGATCGAATCCATGAGAAAGGTATTATTAAAATCTCCTGTTGAGGCCTCGGCACCGTGCAGAATCGACATGGGCGGCACCCTGGATCTCAGCACCTTTTATTATCCCCTTCGCCATCTTTCTCCGTGTACCGTTAACATTGCCATGGACTTAAGGACACGTGTAAAACTTCTACCCTATGATACCGGTCAAATAAAAATTTCTTCAAAGGGGTTTAGAAGTGCCCAATATCCCCTTGACCAAGCGCCCTTTGATCATCCACTTGGACTTATGTTTGCCATCGGGGTCTATTTCAGAGCTTCAGGTGTTCATATCCATATCGACTCATCATCGCCGCCCCGCAGTGGCTTGGGGGGATCTTCCGCGGCCGCGGTGGCGCTTATTGCAGCATTTTCAAAGGTTTTGGGGGAGATGGGGCATGGTCCTTTGTCCAGAAAGAACATCGCTTTACTTGCGCAGAAACTTGAAGCGAGTGTAGCGGGGGTGCCCTGCGGCCTTCAGGATCAGTTGGCCGCTGCCTATGGCGGCGCCAACATATGGTACTGGCCGGTGAACCATCAAGATCCGTTTTTCAGGAAAAAAACCATTATCAGGAAGCAACACCTACGAGGAATTGAACAACACCTCTTGCTGGGCTACTGCGGTGTTCCCCATGAATCGAAGAATGTGAATCGAAAATGGGTCCAGCAGTTTCTATCCGGAAAGTATCGTGGACTTTGGACGGAAATTGTAGTATGTACCCAAAAATTCGCCCGGGCTCTGATGGAGCGAAATGTCAAAGATGCATGTAAATTGATGAACCAGGAGACCGCCCTCAGGCAGCAGATGACACCTGAGGTGCTGGATGAGATCGGCACGGCACTTGTTGAATCCGCCTTGGAAAACGGCTGTGGTGCAAGATTTACAGGGGCCGGCGGCGGCGGATGTATATGGGCGCTGGGTCCGGTTGAGCATGTTGACAAATTAAAAGGTACATGGGAAAGTATTCTTAAAACAAGAAAAGGCGCTTGCCTGCTTGATGCAACGATCGATTCAGAAGGGCTCTTATAGATTTGCTGATTTTACGGCACATTGATATTTATCCCCATTGAGAGAAAACACTCAGACAGTGACTCGACGAAAAACCCGATCACCTGAATACTTTTGGCGCGATGTATCATAAAACTAGATCGATGGTTAATTATTATTCTTTAATGGAAGAGAGGAAATAAAAATGAATTTTCAGGATGTAATCATGTCGCTAGAGAAATTCTGGGCAAAAAAAGGATGTGTGGTGGCTCAACCTTATGACATTGAAGTCGGTGCCGGAACATTTCATCCGACCACTCTCCTGAAAGCCCTCGGCCCTGAGCCCTGGAATGTTGCTTACGTTCAGCCTTCCAGACGCCCCACCGACGGTCGCTACGGTGAAAACCCAAACCGGTTGCAGCATTACTACCAGTATCAGGTAATTTTGAAACCTTCGCCGTATGATGTACAGCAGCAGTATCTGCAGAGCTTGAAGGTGCTGGGAATCGATCCCCTTGAACATGACATACGGTTTGTCGAGGATGACTGGGAATCCCCGACACTCGGTGCATCGGGCCTCGGATGGGAGGTTTGGCTGGACGGAATGGAAATTACGCAATTTACCTATTTTCAACTTGCAGGCAGTGTCGAACTTTTTCCCATATCTGTCGAACTCACGTATGGACTGGAGCGTATTGCCATGTATCTGCAAGGTGTCGACAACGTGTATAATTTAAAATGGAACGATGATGTGACCTATGGGCATGTGCATCATCAGCAGGAAGTGGAACAGTCAACCTACAATTTTGAAAAGGCTGATGTTGCTATGCTGCTCGATTTTTTTGATAAATACGAAGCTGAATCCGGCAAATTAATCAAAGAATCATTGATTCTGCCGGCCTATGAATACTGCCTCAAATGCTCACACACCTTCAACCTCCTGGACGCTCGCGGTGCCATCAGCGTTATGGAAAGGACGAGTTATATCGGACGCATAAGAAACCTTGCCAGGGCTTGTGCAGAAGGATATCTAAAGCAAAGAGAGAAGATGGGTTATCCCCTATTGAAAAAAGATAAATGATATGGGCCGTCCCATTATAAAATGATCAATGACATGCTATTCAAGGTCCATGATGCACGACGCATGAAAATTTAGTTTGAATTCTGCATCAGATAAAATGAAAACAGAGGTGGATATGGAAACTTTATTGCTTGAAATAGGGACAGAAGAGATTCCGGCAGGTTACATCGAACCTGCACTAACAGTATTGTCGTCAACGCTGCTGAAAAAAATGGTCGATGCCCGTATTGCGCACGGGAACGCCAAAATTTTTGCAACCCCTCGACGTCTTGCACTGGAAATACGAAAGGTTGCAGACAAACAGAAGTCCATGACATCGGATGTTTTGGGACCTCCTGAAAAGGTCGGATTTGACCAGAAAGGCCAACCCACTGTCGCCGCAAAGAAATTTGCCGAAAAAGTCGGGGTTTCCGTAAATGCTTTAACCGTAGAGGATACGGCCAAAGGCCGTTACTTGTGTGCAAAAGTAACCGAACGCGGCCTTCCGACTCGAACCCTGTTAAAAAATATCCTGCCGAAAGTGATTTTGGCAACACCATTTCCCAAGACCATGAAATGGGCCGAGCTTGATATTGAGTTTGCCAGACCCATACATTCCATCGTGGCACTTTTGGGAGACAAAATCATACCATTTACCCTCGGAGACACCCAAAGCGGAAGATATACTTGCGGGCATTATTTTATGAACCCCGGGAAGGTTAAAATTCCCAGTGCCAACGACTATGTTAAGATCCTCCGTTCCAAAAAAGTCATCGTCGATCTTCAAGGGCGTAAAAAAAGTGTTGAGAAAGAAATAAATAAGGCTGCCAAGAGTGTCGGTGGAAAGATACTGCCCGATGACGGTCTCGTGGAGATTGTGAAGAACCTGGTCGAATATCCGTTGGCTACGGTGGGAAAGTTTGATGGAGACTTCCTGGAAGTCCCCCGTGAGGTACTGATTACCGCCATGCGGGAACACCAGAAATATTTTGCAGTCGTAGACAAAAAGGGAAATCTCATGCCCTGTTTTGTCGCGGTGAACAATACCCGAACAAAGAACATGAAACTGGTGGCAACCGGCCATGAATGGGTGCTCAGAGCCCGTCTCGCAGATGCTAAATTCTTTTATGAAGCTGATCTGGAGGAATCCACCGACAATAGAGTTGAAAAGCTCAAGGGCGTTCTTTTCCAGGCCAAACTGGGGTCCATGCATGAAAAGATCAAGCGTGTTCAAAAGATGGCAGGATTTCTTGCTGATAAAGTTGAAAAGGATTCGAATCTCAAAAAGGAGGCCACACGGGCAGCCTGGTTGTGCAAAGCGGATCTTGTCTGTCAAGTGGTGGGGGAATTCCCCAAGCTGCAAGGGATTATGGGTAGAGTTTACGCTTCGGTTGCAAAGGAACCTGCCAATGTGGCGGCTGCCATCGAGGAACATTATCGACCGATCTTCTCCGGAGGAGAGCTTCCCAAAACAACGGCAGGTGCGGTTCTGGGTATTGCGGATAAGATCGACAACATTTGCGGGTTCTTTTCAGTGGGACTTGTTCCCACCGGCGCTTCCGATCCATATGCCCTTCGGCGTCAGGGCATCGGCATTATTCAGATCATGCTGGACAAGGACTTTTCATTTTCACTCAGGGCTGTGATTGAAAAGAGCCTCAAACTGTACAACATAAAAGGTGCCAAGAAAATTCGAGAGATTGCGGACAAAATAAATACCTTTCTTCTGAACCGAATGACGCATCTACTGGCAGAAGATGGATTTTCGAAAGATGTCATCGCTTCTGTTGTGAGTGTTTCAGGGGATAACGTGCCGGATCTATGGAACCGGGCCAAAGCGCTTCAAGATCTAAAAACCGCGCCGGATTTCGAACCGCTGGCGGTTGCTTTCAAGCGCGTCGTCAATATCATAAAAAAGGCCAAGGCGTTTAAGGCAAAACCTGTCAATGAAAGTCTGTTTGAACATGACTCTGAATCCCAACTCTTTTCAGCCTATGAAGACGTAAAAAACAGAGTTTCGGACAATCTCGACAAGGGAGAATTTGGACAGGCGCTGCATGAAATCGCGTCTCTTCGGGATGCGGTGGATGCTTTTTTTGACGGCGTTTTGGTTATGGCCAAAAATAAGAAAATACGTAACAACCGACTGGCCTTGCTCAAGCACATCGCAGATCTATTTGAAACTATGGCCGATTTTTCAAAAATTTCGACCTGACATGATTCTTAAATAGGAAAGAGAAAAAAGGATAAGGGAAACCTCGGATAAACACCAATAAACGCAAATATTTTGAAGAATAAGAAAGTGAAGAGATAGAAGGTGAGCCCGCCAGAAAGACGGCGGGTAAAAAGGTGGGTAGGTAAGAAGGTTGGCATGTCCTAGAGCCTCCAACCTAGAGCCTCCAACCTTCTGATTTTCTGACCTTCTTAACTTCCTGTTCCCGCTAATAAAGCAAATCTCCTCTGGGGATAACCAAAGCCTGGTCCTCTGAGCCAGGATTTCACGGGATGTGATGCTGCTGAAATGAAAGCAATGGTGTTAAATGAGATTTGCAATCTCGAGGCGAATAGGACCCCCCTGAAACCGACGGTCTTGCCGGACCCTGTCCCCAACGAAAAAGAAATACTGGTCAAAGTTTCGGCATGTGGCGTTTGCCACACCGAACTGGATGAAATTGAGGGGAGGACCCCCCCCCCTCAACTGCCGGTTGTGCCGGGACACCAAGTTGTGGGAACGGTCAAACAGACAGGGCTGAACGCAAATCGATTCAAAACCGGAGAAAGGGTGGGAATCGCATGGATTTATTCAGCCTGCGGAAAATGTAGGTATTGTATCCAAGGTGATGAAAATTTGTGTGACGGGTTCAGGGCCACCGGCCGGGATGCCAACGGCGGATATGCCCAGTATATGACGGTTTCACAAGACTTTGCCTTTAAAATTCCAGACGTTTTTTCAGATTTTCAAGCCGCGCCCCTTTTATGCGCCGGCGCCATAGGCTTTCGGTCCCTGATGCTGACCCACATTCGGAATGGACAGAATCTGGGACTCACCGGTTTTGGGGCATCGGCCCACCTTGTACTGAAAATGACCCAACACAAATATCCTGAAACCAAAATTTTTGTCTTTGCCAGAAGTGAAAATGAAAGGGATTTCGCCAGAGAGCTCGGGGCTGTCTGGTCGGGGGACACCGAAGAAGAATCACCGGAAAAACTCGATTGCATTATTGACACAACACCGGCATGGAAACCGGTTGTCGGCGCGTTGAAAAATTTAACGGCCGGCGGAAGACTGGTCATCAATGCCATTCGCAAAGAAGATAGAGACAAAGACTATCTGTTGAAGCTGAATTATCCTGAACATCTCTGGTTGGAGAAGGAGATAAAGAGCGTTGCCAATGTGGCTCGGATGGATGTCATCGGATTTTTGGAACTGGCAGCTGGAATCCCCATCATACCGGAAGTTCAGGAATATTGTCTGGAAGAAGCGAACACGGCACTGCTGGAACTGAAAGAACGGAAGATTCGAGGGGCAAAGGTTTTAAGGATCGACTGAAAATTTGAAACGGTTTCTATTAATTATCGAACCGCCGTTTCTGTTATTTCGACCGTCAATGTCTCTTGGATCGTATTCCCGTTTTGCCTGACAAATAACACCATGCCGTTTTCACCGTTTGGAATGGGGCCGGAACTAATTTTACCGGCGTTCTTATCGTTCCGGGCCAGTGGCGCCCGAGCCAATAGCCTGTATGGCGAGATCCTTTTTGAAAAAGACTGCCCGCCGGGAATGATATCGGGGGGTATTGTTGAATTTTTTATATCTTCGGGCCGAATGCCCCTAAACACAAAAACGCCCCCATCGCGGCCGTTATAAAGATAACGGGTTTTGTTCCAATCGATTTTTAGATCTTTACGAGTCTTGTTGGTAACCTCAAGACGAAACCCAGCAAAAAAATTGTAACCATCTTTCAAAGGTTCAAATTGGACGTTGTAGTAAGAATTTTCAGCGGCCTGGATTTGCGGCGTGCTGCTGGCAACCAGCGTCGGCGCACAGCCGGTTCCCACTATCAGCAGATAGCCAGCCATAAAGATCAAAGCCATTTTTTTAACAGTGTTCATAAGTTTCACCTTTAAATAAAATTCCTTACAGCCTTCTTTCCCGTGTCATCATAGGGAGAAGTTCATCAATTCTATCACTTAAAGTCAATAAAAACATTTTTCAATATGATAATGAAGCGCTCCGCCGCCCCGCAGAGAGGGGATCTTCACCCAGCGGTCGGGGTTCCAACCATTATAAATTCGGCCTGAAAATTGAGTATTCGGGCCGAACCAAGAAAAAATTTTTATTGTCATCACAATATCACAGCCGGTATTCTCTCGATACTGGCATCAGCCAATGTAATGTGTTAGCTTAGACGAGCGAAAACAGAATTTGCAACGTTAATGGCACGATAAATTTATTCGTTTTTTGATGATATTATTGCTTCAATCCATCTGGAAGTTCGTTTTAAACCGCTTTGTTTCAAAGGGCAAAACCGAAATATGGTTTGGCATTGTTTGTGAGCAGTGAACCGTGATTATGAAATTTATTAAATGGAGTTTTATCGGTGTCGGCGCAGTCATGGCCGTTTTATTGCTGTTATTAATGGGTGTACAACTCTACCTCAACACAGAGAGGGCTCAGCAACAGATTCAGACAGCGGTCAATCAGGCCATTCCCGGTAGAATAACATGGTCTAAAAGCCGTCTGTCAATTTTAAGGGGTGAAGTTAAATTGCACCATGTACTGCTTAGCGCGCCGAATAACGATAAATTGGTTGAATTGAACCGTTTTTTACTGCGTGTTTCCTGGATTCGGCTTCTAAAGAGGGAATTGCGCGTTAAGGATTTATTGCTGGAAACCCCCCAAATATATCTGGCGGCAGATCGATTTGGGGCCCTCAATCTCATGCAGGCGCTTTACGCCCCTGAAAAGGATCAATCCAATACGACGCATTCAGGCCTTCCGTTTAATGTTGTGATCCGGGAGCTTCAAGTTCGGAACGGTTTTCTTCAATACCGGAACGAAGAAGCGGTTGCCGAGAAACAGAAGCACCGGGTGGTGCTTAATAAGGTTCATCTGACCGTTATGGATGGAAACCTTTTAAAACAAAAGGGTCGCTTTGTCTGTGAGATTGACGGCGGGCATATCAACATCAGCGGCATTCAAGGAACCATCGGTCAATTGTCATTGATGGGAAACTTGGAAAAAGATCGGATCGGCGCTCTAATTATAGACGCGAATATGGGCGGCTCTTATCTAAAGGTTTTCGGAAATATTAATCATCTGTTTGCCGAGAGTCCACTTTTGGATCTTGATATAAAGAGTGAAGTTTCTCTTTCTAAAATTAAAGATTTTGTTCCCTTTACCCCTGATCTAACGGGATCAGTCCAGACAGATTCGACCATTCATGGACCATTGAACAACCCTGACATAAATTTTATGCTGGATTATGGAGGCGGAAAAATTGCCGGGAGAAGGATCGACCGAATGTACTTAAACTGCCGTCTCGAAGACAGATACTTCACCATTAATGAATTGAACCTGTATACACCTGCGGGTACATTTGACATAGAAGGCGATGTGGACTTTAGAAAGGCCTTTGCCAACGGATTTATATCGCCCCATCCTGAAATCGATGCCATATCCTATAAACTGTCTGTCCGACACAAAGATACCAATCTCGACAATGTGTCCTTAAAAGGATCAAGGTTGAAAGGGGTCATAAACTCGATCATTAAGCTTGAAGGAACGGGGATTGATCCAAAGACGCTGAAGGCCGAAACCGCCCTGGAACTTTTTGCAAAGGGATTGTCTGCCCGAGAGGTATCATCATCCGCTGACGTACACGTGACGGCACAAGCCAGCATGAATAAGGGGCGTGTTACGATTGAGCAGTTCGAAGCCCGGACAGGCAGAACTCACCTTAAGGCTAACGGCGGGTATGACCTTTCTTCCCATGAGGTTGCCGCGAGTTTTATCCTTAAAGCCCCTGACCTGACAGACCTAATGTCACCACTGGGGATGAAAGCATTCCTGGGGAAAATGAATATTAACGGCGACGTTGGTGGAACGGTCAAAGCGCCGCTGGTGGATGTCCGATTGTCGGGGAAAGATTTGAAATTTGAGGATGTGAAGATCGGGGATGCGGATGCAAAAATATTATTTTCCCACGGCATGCTGTCCTTGGGTTACGGAAAAATTCGTAACCACAATTCCAAACTCGATATTTTCGGCACCGTTCGGATACTTGATCCCATAACACGTAATATTTTTAAATCCCCTTCTTTGGACATTGCATTCAAAGGAGATGCACTGTTTGTGGAAGATTTTTTCGAGGGGATGAAGGGAAAATTCGTTCTGGATGCCCATGTTAAAGGGGATACGGCACATCCACGAGGGCGATTGAATCTTAAAGGGGAAAATATCCACGTCTACAAACAGGAAGTCGACGGCATCCAGCTGACATCAAATCTTGACGGTGATAGAATCAATTTCGATCCTGTTGTACTGGTGATCGCTCCCGGTGAGAAAATCATGATCGACGGCTGGATTTCTTTGGATAAAGATTATCATCTACGACTTGCCTCCGGGGGTATTTCCCTTAAGAATATCGCACGGCTTGAGTTGGGGGATTTTGATAACGGCAAAATTTCTTTTAATTTCGATGGAAAAGGCAATTTTGAAAATCCTCGGCTCCAGGGGAACGTGGCCCTATATGATTTGCGCTTCAACAGCCAACATCTGGAAGACGGTCAGTTTCAGGTTCAAATTAAAGATCGGACAGCCCATATTTCAGGGGGACAGGGCTTTTCTTTGAGTGCGAATTATCATTTTCAGAATCACACTTTTTCAGCATCCGCCGGGTTTGATAAAACCAATTTGGCCCCATATTTAAAAATCGCCGGCGGGAAAAATCTAAATGGTTTTGTCACTGGAAAAATCGAGATCAGGGGTAACACAGCACTGCCGGATCAGATCATAGGGTCCGCAGATATTTCTCGACTGGAGCTTTTCAGGGAAAAATCAAAATTGCTCAGCGCCCGCGATTTCAAGGCTTTTTTAAACGTTGGTGAAATTTCCATTCCGGTTGTCCGCCTGAACCTGATAGAGAAAGGTTTTGTGGAAATTAAAGGCAGCGCCAAACTCAATGGCGACCTGGATTTAAGGGCCCATGGCAACATTCCTTTGGAAATACTAACGCTGTTTACGGACAGTCTGCCCCATGCCACCGGTGTGGCACTTCTTTCCCTTGAAATAAATGGAAAGCTGTCACAGACAAACATTTTCGGTCATCTGGACTTTAAAAATATCGGGATGACGGTTCCCGGTCTTTTACAGAGCCTCCACGACCTGAACGGGAGCGTCCACGTAACGTCCAAATCCATCGTTCTGGACAATATCCATGGAATGCTGGACAAGGGGAAATTTAGACTGGCCGGTACCATAGACCTTAAAGGGTATCAGCCATCAAAGTACGGTATTAAATTGATCTTAGATGATCTTCCGATTAGGATTCCCGAAACCTTAGAGACCCGCTTGAATGCTGAATTGAATTTAGAAGGCACGCCTGCAAAATCCCTTGTCTCGGGAAATGTTCAGATCGTTGAGGGGATGTATTATAAAGATATACAACTGAATCTGATGGAAAGCCTCGGTAAAACATCCCGGGAAGAGGCACCGGCAGTATCGGAGATTCCTTGGCCCTTTTTGAAGAACATGGCCCTCGATATTACAGCCGGATACAGGGAGCCGTTTGTCGTAGATAATAATATGGCCGTATTGGCCGTCAAGCCGGATCTCCGCATATACGGGTCGGTGAATCGTCCCCTGATCAGCGGGAGGGCCGAAGTAGAATCCGGAACCGTCTATTTCCAAAAAAAAGAATTTAATGTCAAAAGAGGTGTTTTTGATTTTATTAACCCGTATAAAATTGAGCCCACCATCGATGTACTAAGTGAAGTGATGGTCCGGGAATGGACCGTATTTTTGACGGTCTCCGGCACACCGGACAATCTTAAGCTTAATTTTTCTTCAGATCCCTCGGAAACCGAAGAGGACATTCTTTCTTTGTTGATAACCGGAAAAACAACACGGGAACTGATTGCAGGAGAAGGCGGTTCATCTCTGTCTCCAAGACAGATGCTCGGCGATATTCTTGCTGAAACAGCTCAAAAACAGATCAAGGATAACACCGGTCTGGATGTGGTCGAACTGGAATATCGTGAAGCAGAAGCGGCCGATGCATCAGATGAAGTGAAGGTAACTGTGGGCAAGGAGCTCTCCCGAAGAGTAACGGTCAAATACGGCATGCAGACTAAAAATGCGAAGGTCATCCAACAAGTAATCACCGAATATAAATTTCTAGAAAAACTGTTAGTGAACGCCTTTCAGGATACCGAGGGGAATTTTGGCGGCGGGCTTCAATTCAGACTTGAATTTCGATAAAAAAGATCCATTCATATGACCCAACAGACGCAGAAAGACCGGATAAAGATAACTGCATGGATGTGGATTCTACTGGTGTGTTTTGCCGGAAACGCTGCATCTTTCCAGAAGGAGAGAACCGATGAACCCGGACCGATGGTCTCCAAAATTATTATCGATGTTCAGGGGATAAAAGGGGATGTGACTCCATGGGCGGATTTGACAAAGAATCTAATTTTTATCGAGGAAGGAGCGCCTTTTTCGACGAAACGGTTCCAAGATTCCCTTGAAGCTTTGAAATCGTCAAATATATTTAAAGCAATCCATGTTTCCGAATCAGAGCAGGGAGAAGAACGACTGATCCTTCGTTTTCAAGTAACCCCTTATCCCCGAGTTAAAGATATTAAAATCAGCGGTGGCTTCCCTCTGTTGGAGCGAGAAATTCTCAACGCCCTGCAGCTCCATCCAGGAGATATATATGATCTGGAAAAATTTTCCGACAAAGAGGCCGCCCTTGTCCGGCTTTTCAAGAAAGAGGGTTACCTTGCGCCGGTTGTCGACTTAAGGGCGGCAGAAGATTCTGCTGACGGAAATTTTGTGGTTTACGTCCATATCGACAAAGGTGATTTTTTTCACATCCGGCGTTTTGAAATCAAAGGGAACCGGGCTTTTTCAAATACGCGTCTTAAATTGCGGATCAAAACTTTTAAATCGTGGGTGATACCCGATTTCCTGAGGCGTTTTAAGGAAAAAGAATTTGACAAAGACATTCAAAATCTCATCCGTTTTTATCGGAAAAAAGGGTATCCGGATGTTGTTGTGGACCCCATTGTCAAGAAAGATGCCAAGACTCAAAATGTTGCGCTTTTCATACGCATCGATGAAGGTCCCAGATATGACATTCAATTTCAAGGCAACAAAGCGTTTTGGGATTTTACGCTGAGAAAAGATTTAATCCTGTTTAAGGAAGGCAATAGGAAGGATTTGGGTCTGCGGAAAAGCATCCGTAAAATAAAGAAACGTTACCTTGATTCAGGATATATGGACTGCCGGATAGAAATGGCCTCCGATAGAAAACAAGAAGCCGGCCCACCGGTGCGTAACCTTCGCCTGTTGATTGAAGAGGGGCCACAATACGTTGTAAATTCCGTCGATTTTAAAGGAAATTTTGCGTTTGATTCAAAAAAGATCAAAAAACAGATGCTGATCCGAACTCCGGGGATTTTCGCAAACGGCGCATTTGTTCAGGAAACCTTGGAAGCGGATAAACGTGCCATTACATCTCTTTACCTCAAACAGGGATATAAGGTTACGGTCGTGAAGGATGAAGTAAAATCGCCTAAAGACATTATCGACAGAAAAAAGAATGTAGACATCACAATCGGGATCGAAGAAGGGGTTCAGACACACGTGAGGTCTTTAGCAATCCATGGGCTGACCGTGCTATCAGAATCTCAGGCGCTGGAGGCCATCACTTTGAAAAAAGGATCGGTTTTCCGAAACTATATGATTCGCAGTGATGAAAACACGCTGTCTTCTCTGATTTCCGAGAAGGGGTACCCCCATGTCAAGATAAAGGGGACCGCCGTCATCAGCGAGGACAATACCGAAGCTGCCGTAACCTATGAGGTGGATGAAGGACCCCTTGTTAGAATGGGCCAAGTTGCTTGTACCGGTAATTTTCTGACCCAAAAACGGGTGATAGACAACGAACTTGAACTCGATCCGGGAGAGCCGTTTTCCCTGAAAAAATTTTTGAAATCCCAGCGCAATATTCGCGATATCGGAGCATTCGACTCGGTTCGTTTTAACACTTACGGGTTAAAGGAAAAGGAAGATAGAGTGAATCTGCTTTTAGAATTGGAAGAGAAAAAACCTTACTATGTTCAATCCGGCGTAGGGTACGATACAGAAAGAAAGTTTTATGGAAACATCCTGGCCGGTGATCACAACCTTTTTGGATTAAACAAGGGGATTTGGGCCAGTACGGAAATCAGCCAGATAGGGTACCGGGGTGATTTGGGCATGGTTGAGCCCAAGTTTCTGGGAACCCGAATCAAGTCGGCACTAACTATTTTTGGTGAAAAAAGGGAAGAGTTCAACACAAATTTCGGAACTAGAGAAAGGGGCGTTTCATTATCATTCAACCGCAGATTTTTTCAGAAATTTAACGCCGACCTTTCTTTTGTTTATTCGTATAAGAAGGACTACCCGCGCGATTGGGAACCCACCTTGATGGATGAAGAAGATCGATTTGAGCCCAGAGAAATTCTAACCATAAGTCCCTCTCTTGTTTATAATTCAATGGATTCCTATATCCGTCCCAAGAAGGGTGTGTTTTCTTCTTTACTTCTGGATTTTTCTAAGGGCATCAATAATTCTCTGGATGATTTTTTTAGATATCGTTTCGAAGTCCGGAAATATTATACACCCATAGAAAAGCTGACATTTGCTCTGCGGGGACGAGTGGGGGATATTACGCCTTTTGGGGATGATAGACTTGTTACGCCGGACCAGCTTTTTTTCCTGGGCGGGACGTCCACTGTTCGGGGATTTGACGAAAATCTACTTCGATTTGACCCGGCCGGCAAGGGCGTTGGCGGGTTAACTGCGATCCTGGGTAATTTTGAGACAAGGATTGATTTAGGATCTGATTTTGAGTTTTCTTTTTTTTACGATATCGGCAGCGTCAGAAACGCTGTTGTCGAAGCCGGCTCGGATGAGTTTCGCTCTTCAGTGGGGGTTGGGTTGCATTATATTACACAAATCGGTCCTGTGGGGGCGTATTACGGGCACAAACTGAATCGAGAAGAGAATGAAAGCGCCGGGAGATTTCATTTTACCATAGGATTTAGATTTTAGTCGATCCGAACCGAAAAATCCCGCCCTTTAGGGCAGGGGCGTTCGTTTATAATTCTACATGCTCCAGGAGTACATTTCTTTTTAGCGTGGCCCGGGCTGTCTTCTCAAACTGTTCGGTGATATCGGATACAAAGAGTCTGAACGCGTTGTTTTTGCTCAGCTGTCTGTCAACTTCAGGATGGGTATCCAAAAAGAATTTTACGTTTTCGGCAATGGCGATTGAAGAGTCTATGATATGGACCCTTTTTCCAATTTTTCTTTGGATGTTGTCTTTTAAAAGGGGATAATGGGTGCATCCTAAAATCAGCGTGTCGATCTGCCGGACTTTTAATGGCTGCAGATATTTTTTTATGATCATCCCTGTTTCGGGTTTCTTCATCCACCCCTCTTCCACCAAGGGAACCAGCAACGGGCAGGCCGCTGAATAGACTTTTGCATCCGGCTTTAACGCCATAATTTTTTGTTCATAGATACCGCTCTTGACGGTGGCGCGGGTTCCGATAACCCCGATGGTCAGTCTATTGGAAATTTTTACCGCGTTTTCCGTTGCCGGTGTAACGACCTCAAATATCGGAATGTCGTAATCTTCAGCAACACGGCCGGCCGCCACACTCGAGGCGGTATTGCAGGCCATTACGATGAGTTTTGCGCCTTGTTTAAGGAGAAAGTCGGTGTTTTCCAGCGCGTATCTGACCACGGTTTCAGGACTCTTGGTTCCATAAGGCGTACGGGCGGTATCGCCAAAATAGATCATGTCATAACCGGGGAGCTTCTCCATTAGAGACCTGACAACGGTAAGACCGCCGATTCCTGAATCGAATATTCCTATCATATCATCCTTTTTGTTGATTTTTTATTCGATGCGATTATATTTACCTAAATTGAGCGATTGTCGAGTTTGCCGAAGGTGCAAGGCGCAGGGCGCGCAGCTGTAGTGTGCTACCGCAAGCGTTCTGCAAGACAGCAGATTCGGTAAAATCGGCAAGCCCGAAGGGTTTCAAATTTTGACATTCTCGTTTGCATTCATATCTACCTAACCGGTTATATGGTTTAATGCCTTAAAGCAATTTAAACAAAATTATTAAATTTATATTTCTCTGGTGCAATTTGAAACGCTCAACTTAGGATTTACTTATTTACGTTAACCTCCATGACCAAAATCGAGGCGCTTATATGGATTCGCAAAATCAGACGCCGGCCATGAACCAGAAAATTTTCGATGTCGGCCTTTCTGTGGAGACGGTTTCAGTATATCTGATATGTTGCAACCTCTCGGACAATGACACGGCAATCTCTACGAAGAATCTTTCCAGCATGTGGAACGGTGCCGAAGCGTTGTTGCTTGAAGGCCTGGAAGATCTCGAAGAACAAAATATTCTCCGCAAGATTCTCTCTGACAGGGAGGGGAATAATATTTACAAACTTTTGGATGTAAAGCGCTGGAAGTCCTCATGAGTTTTTTGAAAGTTCTTGGGTGACATACGCTTTGATGGTGCTGTCAGGCACATCCGTGCGAATGCCCGGACATAGCGAAGCCATGATTTGCCAGTTGTTTATATCAACCAGTATGCTTTTCAGAAACGGCCAATTTTTGCACATCCGGGGTTTAACCGGATGAATGGTGCACAGTCCGTTCCAGAATATGCAGTACCTATCCCTGCCCTGGGCCAGAAGCGGCTTCCCGCCCGAAACCTGACAGTATTTCTCAACAAACGTCTTGGGATCTGTATTGACGCTGGCGGCAATCTTTTCAATCTCTTTTTCGGTGACAAAGGTTCCCCCGAATCCTTTGCAGCAATCGCCGCATTGCTGACATTTGAAAATGTCCGTGGTTTTCATATCGTTATATCGGATGCCGGCTCTTCATGGCCGTTTTTAAGGTAACTTGGTCGACATATTTCAGGTCACCGCCCATGGGGACGCCGGATGCAATTCGCGTCACTTTAACCGGATGATTCCCCAAACGTTCTGAAATGTAAGCGGCGGTGGACTCGCCCTCGATATTTGTACTTGTGGCAAGAACGACCTCTTGGATCTTTCCTTGAGCGATTCTTGAGATAAGTTCTTTAATCCTGATGTTATCCGGTCCCACACCGTCCATTGGAGAGAGCACGCCTTCCAGGATGTGGTACAGTCCCGTAAAAGCCCCCGATTTTTCAATCGCCACCATATCGGCCGGCTGCTCCACCACACATAAAATGGAGAAATTTCTATTCCTGTCCCTGCAAATATTGCAAATTTCAGCGTCACTGAGTGAAAAGCACATGGCGCATAATCTTATTTTTTCTTTGACTTCCATGATGCTGTGGGCAAGACGATCCGCGTCTCTACGCGGCGCCCGGAGTATATGCATCGCAAGTCGATCGGCGGTTTTTTCTCCGATTCCCGGAAGCTTGGAGAGGTTTTTTATCAATTTTCGAATAGATTCTGGATAATAACTCATAGCGATTACTTTCAAACCTGAAGTGTCTACATTAGCCCCGGTATATTCAACCCTCCGGTAAGTTTGCTCATCTCTCCGGAGACCATTTCCTGGGATTTTATTAAGGCGTCATTAATTGCTGCCAGTATCAAATCCTGAAGCATTTCCAAATCATCCGGGTCAACAACTTCCTTTTCGATCTGAATGGATACCACTTGTTGCCTGCCGTTGGCGACAACCTTTACCATTCCGCCGCCTGAAGTCGTTTCAACCGTTTTTTCAGCCAATTCTTCTTGTAATTTCACCATTTTAGATTGAAGCTGCTGGGCTTGCTTCATCATCTTTCCCATGCCTTTCATTGAAATACCTCCTATAAAATTTTGACATCAACAACGTTGCCGTTGAAAATCTCTAAAGCATCCGTAACCAGAGGGTGGCTTAAAGCCTCCTGTTTCAAACGGCCCGCCTGGCTTTTCTTTTCCTGATGTTTCGGGTCTTTTATTTTTTTGGGCACAATAACGACATCCATCTTTTTGCCGAAAAAATCGCTGCATACTTTTTTGATAATCGCTTCATTTTTATTTCGCAGGATCATATTTATATTAAAATGGCTTCCGTTGACTTCGATTTCAATGCGATTGTCGGCCAGTTTTTTTATCATGGAGTTCTTCAGATTGGCTGCGAGAGACGGATGCTTTTCTGAAATGATCGATAAAAGTCTTTTCCATGTGCCCTTAATATCCTCATCTTGATCAACCGGTGTTTCCGGTGCCGAAGCAAAAGTCTCAAGGGATTCTGCCGTTCCTGTTACCTTGTTTAATGTTGATTGTGAATCTTTCCTCTCATCTTGGGGCGTAGACCTGTTTTCAGGGACCGCAAAGTCGGTTTTGGTTTCATAAATATCTTTACTGAGATTATCGAGCTTTGCGATAAGAACATCAATGGGTAGCGCCGGTTTTGTCTGAAATATTCGAATAAAAACCGTTTCTATGGCGAGCCTTGGATGCGATGAATGCGCGAGGGTAATCTCTTCTTTAAACAGCAGATCAAAAATCTGGTTCAAAAAAATTGTTGGGACCTTCTTTACCTGATCCAGGATTAAGTCTATTTCATGGGCCGGAATATCTACCAATTTACGGTTTTTTTCCCCCATCTTGACGATCAACAGATTCCTGAAATGTTCAATCAGGTCTGCATACAGTTTTTTCATATCATGGCCCGCGCTGTAAACCGCGTCCAGAATGTCTAGAATCTCCGCAATATCTTCCCGGAAAACAGCGCCTGAAATTTTAAAAATAATTTCTCTATCGACGACCCCTAATATGTCGAGTACATGGTCATGTGAAATCGTTCCTTGGGTGCATGATATGACTTGATCCAAAAGACTCAGACCGTCTCTCATACTTCCGTTTGCTTCCCGAGCAATTAACCCTAAGCTTTTAGGATCTATCTCAACACCTTCTTTCTTGCAGATCTTTTCCATATGTTCGGAAATCGATTCAACATCTATGCGCCTGAAATCATGCCGCTGGCATCTGGAAAGAATGGTTATGGGAATCTTGCGAGGCTCTGTAGTGGCAAAAATAAACATAACATGGGACGGCGGTTCTTCCAGAGTTTTTAAAAGCGCATTAAAGGCGGCGATGCTGAGCATGTGAACTTCATCAATAATATATATTTTGTAGAGGCTGTGGGCAGGCATGTACTTGACGTTTCCACGAAGTTCCCTGATCTGATCAACGCTGTTGTTTGAGGCGCCGTCAATCTCGAAGACATCTGCGGCATTCCCTGCGGTGATCTCGTTGCAGGAACTGCATTGGTTACAAGGAACGGGCGCAGGACCGTCTTTACAATTCATGGCCTTGGCCAATATACGACCAACCGTTGTTTTTCCGGTCCCTCTCGGCCCTGAAAACAGGATTGCATGGGCCACACGGCCGGCTGAAATAGCGTTTTTCAACGTCCGTGTAATGTGGTCCTGCTTGACAACCTCATCAAAGGTTTGAGGGCGATATTTACGTGCAAGTACGAGATAGGACATAAAGCGTTTTTCCTAACCTGAATACGAGACCTTTGAAAAACGCCCCCCTTCGCCCAATTCCAGCGTCAGGCTCAAATTTTAATCCTCAAAATACAAATGTATTCTTGTGGTTAAAATTTTCACCGTCCTTGGTTTTGAGCACAATTGAACATTTTTCAAAGGTCTCGATGCGAACCTTGATGCTGAATCTGATATTTAAATGGCGGAGAGAGAGGGATTCGAACCCTCGGTGCCGCTTTTGACAGCACACACGATTTCCAGTCGTGCTCCTTCGGCCAACTCGGACATCTCTCCGAAAATATTGGGGGCAAGTATCAGTTTTCTATATGCTATTTTATGGCGGAGAGGGTGGGATTCGAACCCACGATCCCGTTTTTGACAGGATACCGCTTTTCGAGAGCGGGGCCTTCAGCCGCTCGGCCACCTCTCCATCATTCTCATCCGCTGAAATACCGGTTGGTTCAATATACTTTTTTGATATGCCCTGTCAACGATCTTATTTTATGTGGAAAGAAATAACAACAGGCTTTTTAGACGCCCGTTAAATTGGGGGGCATCGTAAAAAATAAAAATTACAGTGTAATGTCCAACTGCAGACACGATCGTAAAAAAAAGTTGAAAATGTCCTTTTTATCGAACTGTCAATTTTATCCCTTGAACAAGATGTTTCTTTATAGTATCAGTTCGTTTTGTTGAGAAATATTACCCATAACTTACCTGTAAAAAAGGAATTTTTAAACATGGCTGAAGTCATCCCTTTCAGGGGAATCCTATATAATACCGATAAGATAAATAATTTGGCAGATGTTGTTGCCCCTCCCTTTGACGTTATCTCAAAGCAGGAACAGAATGAGTTCCATGAAAATCACCCCCAGAACATCATCCGGCTGACACTGGGCAAAACATTCGAAACCGATACACCCACAAACAATCGCTATACCAGATCGGCAGATTGCTTTAACAATTGGCTTTCGGAAGGTATCATCGAGATGGACAAAGAACCGGCGTTTTATCTGACATCGATGGAATTTTTCTTTGAAAATAAGTGGGTGACACGTTACGGTTTGATCGCCCTGATCCGCCTTGAGCCGTTTGAAAAGGGCATTGTGCTACCCCACGAAAAGACCTTTTCCAATATAAAATCGGAAAGGCTCGAGCTGATGAAAGCATGTCATGCCAATTTCAGTACGATATTTTCTTTGTATTCCGATGATGAAAACCGTATTCTCCATCGATTAAAAGATATATCCCTTGAAAGAACGCCGGATCATGTTTTTTCCGATAACATCGGGCAGAAACACCGGCTGTGGCGAATCACCGATAGTTCTGTACATCGGCATGTTTCCGAAACCCTTAAAGACAAAGTGATATTTATTGCAGACGGACATCATCGTTACGAAACTGCCCTGAACTACAGGAATTGGCTGTCAGCCGGCAATCCTGATTTCAATGGCGGTCATCCAACCAATTACGTCATGATGTACCTTTGCAGCATGGCAGATCCGGGGCTTATTATTCTTCCCGCGCATCGGATGCTCGATCAAGTTCCTGCTGAAACAAGGGCATCGTTTATCCATAAGGCAAAGGATTATTTTGACATTAAAACAATTCCTTACAAAGACGATGGTCACAAAGAGGGTCTGACACAATTTATTTCAATTCTTAAATCGAATACTTCGAAAAATTGTATCGGTGTTTTCATGAAAGATTGTCCGGAGCTATACCTGTTGACCCTTAAACCGGGTATTATGGAGCAAATTTTTGGCGATGAATTGCCGGAGGTGATCAGGGATATTGATGTAACGGTGCTGACGGAGCTTATTTTTATGGAGATTTTGGGTTTTGATCGAGCCCGGCTCGATAATGAGAAACTGATCGCCTACTCGAGTGTAGCTGAAGAGGCAATTGATGCCGTCGCCGCCGGAAGACATGACATGGCGTTTATCCTTAATCCAACAAAAATTCAGCAGGTACGCGATATTGCCGAATCCGGCCAGATTATGCCTCGAAAAGCGACCTATTTTTTCCCCAAGACCATTACCGGCCAGGTGATGAACAGACTCGATCGATAAGGCTGCTTGTAACCGTTCAAGGGTCAGGGGTTCAAGGTTGATGAAAGATTCCACATTAGATTCAACCCTGAACCCCTGAAACTATTGCAGTGATGACTGTTTTAAGGCATAAACATTTTCTCGACCTCATCTGTATATGCGCCGTTTTTTCGGTAAATGATCAGCGGTGGGCCGATCTTGATTCCTGCACGCCCCCCCTTTTTCCCCTCCGCCAGAACCAGCTTTGCCGCTGTTTCTATTCCTGAATGTATCGTGCGTATAGACTTCGGTTCTATTCCGGCAGTCCGCATTTGTGTGAGAATGTCGGTCATGCGCTCCGCCAGGTAAACCATTACAAATCGTCCTCCAGTTCGTAACATACGACGACCCGTTTCAACCACGTCATACAGTGTGGCCTTAATTTCATGTCGGGCAACGGCCCGTTGCCGATTCGGATTAATCCTTCCGGATTCCGCTTTCCTGAAAGGAGGATTGCTCACAACCAGATCCACAGGCCCGGAAGTTATTTCGAGGTTCAGTGCTTTCATATCCATACACAGAACGGTAATTTGATCGTCCAAACCATTTTCTGTGATATTGAGGGCGGCAATATCGGCAAGATCCGTTTGCACTTCAATCCCGTATACGTCAATTCCAGGATTGCGATAGGCCAGTATCATCGGAATAATACCACAACCGGTTCCTAAATCGAGGACCGTATCCTCCGGACCCGGTCTGGCATGCGAGGCCAGTAGAACCGCATCTATGGAAAAACGGTATCCGGAGCGGTGCTGCTTAACCTGGATACGGCCGTTAAAGAAGGAATCAGCGGTCAAAGATTTCATTTTTTATACCGGTCCGATCTTGAATTTTATGTCTTGAACCAGCTCTTTTCCCAATGCGGCGTTGATCTTATCGATCATATCCTTTTTCAAAAATTGGAGCTGATGCATCCACGCCGAACTGTTGACATGGACCAGTAAAAGTTTTCCCTTAAAGGCTTCCGGTCTCGCATTTTTTGCGATGACATCTCCCACCGCGGTGTCCCACAGGCTCCAAACCTGAGCCAGATCTCCGTCACCATCACGGCGACAGGTTTTCAAAACATGGTTGATAATATCTCCGATGTGTCCAACTCTCGGGGTGTTTTTCCTTTTTCCCATAATAAGGGAAGTACAAAGTGATCCATTGGGTTGTCAAGAAACAATTGAGGCGGTTCACAAAAAGTCGGTTTTACTCACGCCCGGCGCCTTTTAGTTTGTTGATTCAATGTTGATGGTTTCGTAAAAAGTCCGTTTTGCTCGCTGAGTGACCATTTGGGGGGCGTTTCAATCGGTGCTGCTAAATCACGCCAGAGGCGGATAAATTTCAAGAACTCGTCGCAAGCGCCTCAAACAGATTGAAATTTTTAACGCATCACCGCTTGAAACACTGGATCTCCAAATGATCAGATATCGCTCACAAAAGACTTTTACGAGTTCATTAATGTTGCTTTAATAAGAAAATTAAGGGGTTGTCGAATATGACCGTGCGATGTTTAGCCTGCAAATTTTGCTTTTCCCTTGACTTGAAAGCCATGGTAACTTATATTATTAGGTCGGATAAAAAAATAAGTATTTTGAAAACCAAATAGACAGGAATTATATCTATGAACTGGGATTGGGAAAAACTAAAGAAGAGGCAAGAACATAAAGAAGGAGGCATGGTCCCTCCCAAGATGGATGAGCTGGTCGAAAAATTTAAAAGGTTAAAACTGCCGGGCGGTCCCCTTTTAATTCTTATTTTCCTCCTTTTATTTTTTGGCTCTTCGACATTCTACACGGTTGCTGTGGATGAGGTCGGCGTTGTCCAGCGATTCGGGAAATATGTCCGAACCAGTCAACCTGGCCTTAATTTCAAGTTGCCGTCCGGAATTGAAAAGGTGACAAAAGTCAAGGTCCGACGGGTCTATAAGGAAGAATTCGGTTTCCGTTCTGCCCGGCAAGATTCGCGGACAAGCTCTTATTCCGGCGGTGAGAATACTGCGGTTGCCCTCATGCTGACCGGAGATCTAAATGTGGCCGTGGTTCCGTGGATTGTTCAGTACCGGATAAAAGACCCTTACAATTATCTGTTTAAGGTTCATGACATTCGAAGGCTGCTCATTGATATGTCCGAGGCGGCCATGCGGCTGGTCGTGGGCGATAGAAGCATCAATGAGGTGATCAGCAAGCGGGAAGAGATTGCCGTCGAAGCCAGAAACGTTTTGCAGGCGGAGATGGATAACGCTGAATCCGGAATCAATATTGTGACCATCGAAATGAAGAAGACCAATGTTCCCGATCCGGTTCAACCGTCATTCAACGAAGTGAATCAGGCAATTCAGGAAAAAGAAAAAATGATCTATCAGGCCAAAGAAGATTATAACAAAGCCATTCCAACATCCCGGGGTGAAGCTGAAAGAACCATTAAGGCCGCCGAAGGGTATGCACTGGACAGGATCAACCGGGCCAAGGGTGATGCTTCCAGATTTAAAGCGCTTTATGCAGAGTATGCAAAAGCCAAGGATGTGACCCGAAGACGACTCTATCTTGAAACTCTGAAAGGTCTTCTCCCTAAACTCGGAGATAAGTATATCATCGATGCGGATCAGAAAAATTTCCTCCCCTTACTTAATCTTGGGAAACAAAAGGGTGAAAAATAATGAAATCTAAATTTGTCTTTCTCGGTATTGCGGTTCTTGCAGTTCTTTTTGTTTTTACCGCCGCATATGTGGTGGATGAAACAGAGCAGGTGGTGGTCACTCAATTCGGAAAGGTGGTCGGAAAGCCGAAGACGGAATCCGGCCTCTACTTTAAAATTCCCTTTATTCAGAATGCCACTTATTTCCCTAAAAATCTTCTGGAATGGGATGGTGATCCCGGCCAGATTCCAACACTGGATAAAACGTATATCTGGGTGGACACTTTTGCCAGATGGCGAATCGTTGACCCGATTAAATTTTTTCAGACGGTCAACAACACCACAAGCGCCCAGGGAAGACTGGACGATATCATCGATCCGGCCGTACGAAATCTTATTACTGAAAACAGACTTGTCGAGACGGTTCGCAAGACCAACCGGGAGGTGGATACATATGAGATCGGGCTTGAAGATATAAAAGAAAGGCCGTCCTTTAAGATCGAAATCGGCAGGGAAACCATTACCAAGAAGATACTGGAACAGGCCCAGCCAAAATTGGCCAAGTTCGGCATTGAACTGGTGGATGTTAAAATCAAACGGATTAATTATGTGGAACAGGTTAGAAATTCCGTATACGGCCGTATGATTGCAGAGCGGAAGCAGATTGCGGAAAAATTCAGATCAGAGGGTAAAGGTGAAGCCAAGAAGATTCTGGGTGAAAAGGAAAGAGATTTGAAGCGAATCACTTCCGAAGCTTACAGAAAGGCGCAGATATTAAAGGGCAAGGCCGACGCCGAGTCAACACGGTTATATGCCGAAGCTTTCGGTATCGACCCGGATTTCTATTCATTTGTCAAGACACTTGAAATATACGACGATGCCCTCGGTAAAGACAGTTCGCTTTTGCTTTCAACGGACTCGGAATTCTTCAAGTATTTGAAAGGTTATTCCGGAAAACAATAACATCAAAAGAAAAAAGCACCGGAATCGTTGAGAACATCTGAGTCTATCAACGGGTGCTTTTTTTCATATCCATAAAAGGCCTGTGGGAAAAAATTTATTTGCCCTTTCTTCTTTGATGCCGTGTTCGCGCCAAGAGCTTTCTATGTTTATGTTTTCTCATTTTTTTTCTTCGTTTTTTTACAACACTACCCAACAGATCACCTCCAATCTTTATTTTCTCTTAGAATAAAAAATGATAAATACATCATAAATTACACGATGTCTACATTTTTTTTAATTAAAAGCGGAGTTCATGGGGAATCTGAAAAAATTCAATGCCGAGCAGATCAAAATTGTAAACAATTGTGTGGCAATGGCAGAGGAGCTTGTAAGTAACTTCTATAAAATGTCTGCCAATCAATGGGCCGCCGCTTGCGCATACGATATCAAAACGATGGTAGATCTTTGTCCCGAAGAGATCGTTCACGGCCCTTTTGCCCAGATCATTCGTTATAAAGGTAAGCGGAAAGATTCGTTTCTGGGTTCTTCAGCGTATGATTTTTATAAAATATGTATTCAGGATCACGCCATTCTTTCGGCACTGAAAGAATGGCCGAATCTCAAACTTTTCCCGTTTGTCCTCTACATCGTAACCCACGAATTGATTCATATCCTTAGGTTCACTAAATTCCAACAATATTTTGAGGCCTCACCTGAAGAAATGATGGCCGAAGAGGCCCATGTTCATGAGATAACCCATGGAATACTTTTAAAGGTTAATGTCCCCGGTATGGAGAATGTGCTGATATTTTATGAAAAATGGCGCATGCCCATTGATGATTTGAAAAAATTATAACGCAAAAAAATGCCGGACATACCTTGACAATACAGAAACATTGCATATATTAGTTCAGATTTATGAATTTGCAAAAAAATAAAATTCTGCTTTTTGCGAAATAATCCATATTTAGTCTTTCAGCAGGAGGTTTTAAAATATGCCCATCTATGAATATGAATGTTCAAAATGCGGCAGAATAGATGAGGTTCTACAGAAGTTTTCCGATAAACCGCTGGACCGATGTAAACACTGTTCGGGAAAACTCCATAAGCTTATTTCTCACAGCAGTTTCCATCTTAAAGGAACAGGGTGGTATATAACGGACTATGCAAACAAATCCCAAAGCTCTGCTAAACCTTCCCACAAGGTGATGCGCGAAGCAAACAAAACGTCAGATAATTCAAGCAAAAAAACCGAAAAGCCAAGCAAACCCGCCGAGTAAGCACTTTAATATAATTTCTGTTAAAATTTCATTGGGAGAGATTATATTGACACATTTTAAGAAAAAACAAGTTAAGAAAAAAACAGGAAAAAGGAGAATTTGAAAAATGAAACTCAGACCGTTAAATGATCGAATTTTGGTAAAGCGTGTTGAGGAAGAGACAACGACCAAGGGAGGAATCATTATCCCGGATTCTGCCAAGGAAAAACCGGCGGAAGGAAAAATTATTGCAGTTGGAAAGGGTGCGCTGAATAACGACGGAAAACGTGTCCCGCTTGAAGTCAAAACAGGTGACCGGATTCTGTTCGGGAAATATGGTGGGCAAGAGATAAAGATTAAAGGCGAAGAATACCTGATCATGAGCGAACAAGAAGTGCTCTGCGTAATCGAATAATTTTAAAAAAACGGAGGATAGACCAATATGGCTAAACAGATAATATACGACATGAAAGCCCGTGAAGCCCTGCTTAACGGCGTTAGAAAACTTGCTGAATCGGTAGTTGTAACTCTCGGTCCCAAAGGCAGGAACGTTATTCTTGAAAAATCATGGGGGTCTCCCACGGTTACAAAAGACGGCGTAACCGTCGCCAAGGAAATCGAACTCGAAGACAAATTTGAAAACATGGGCGCCCAGATGGTCAAAGAAGTTGCCAGCAAAACCAGTGATATGGCCGGAGACGGGACAACCACAGCGACAGTACTTGGACGGGCGATATATGAAGAAGGTCAGAAACTTGTTGCGGCCGGAAACAACCCCATGGCCATCAAACGCGGTATTGACAAGGCCATCGAAGTTGTTGTCAAAGAACTGCACAACATCAGTAAACCGACCAAAGATCAGCGTGAAATCGCCCAGGTCGGCACCATCTCGGCAAACAACGACGAAACCATAGGCAACATCATTGCTGAAGCCATGAACAAAGTGGGTAAAGAAGGCGTAATTACCGTTGAAGAAGCAAAAGCCATGGAGACTTCACTTGAGGTCGTGGAAGGTATGCAGTTTGATCGCGGATACCTTTCGCCATACTTTGTAACGGATGCGGATAAGATGATTGTTTCTTTGGAAGATGTTTATATCCTCATCAATGAAAAAAAGATCAGCAGCATGAAAGACCTGCTTCCGGTTCTTGAGCAGATCGCCAAAATGGGCAAACCCCTTTTGATTATCGCAGAAGACGTAGAAGGTGAAGCGCTTGCCACCCTTGTGGTGAATAAACTGAGAGGGACGCTCCAAGTCTCTGCCGTCAAGGCTCCGGGTTTTGGCGACAGAAGAAAAGCCATATTAGAGGATATAGCGATTCTAACCGGCGGCCAGGTGGTATCAGAGGATTTGGGAATCAAGCTTGAGAACCTTACCCTTTCAGATCTGGGTCAAGCCAAACGCATCAATATCGACAAAGACAATACTACGATTGTTGACGGTGCGGGTTCACGTGCCGCACTGGAGGGCCGTGTAAAACAGATCCGTACGCTAATTGATGATACCACATCGGATTATGACCGGGAAAAACTCCAGGAACGACTGGCCAAGCTGATCGGTGGTGTGGCTGTGATTAATGTGGGTGCTGCCACTGAAACAGAGATGAAGGAGAAAAAGGCCCGTGTCGAAGATGCATTAAATGCTACCCGGGCTGCAGTTGAAGAAGGTATCGTGCCCGGCGGCGGTGTTGCCCTTGTTCGCTGTCTGGATGCTTTGGAAAAAATTAAAATCAAAGCCGACCAGAAGTTGGGTGTAAAAGTTGTAATGCGTGCCATCGAAGAGCCGCTGCGACAGATTGCCAATAACGCTGGCGCTGAAGGTTCTGTTGTCATCGATAAAGTTAAAAATGGCGAAGGCGCCTTCGGCTACAATGCTGAGACCAACAAATATGAAGATTTGATTGAAGCCGGTGTTATCGACCCGACCAAAGTGGTCCGTTATGCCCTTCAAAACGCAGGAAGCGTTGCTTCTTTGATGCTCACCACCGAAGCAATGGTTGCCGAGAAGCCCGAAGAAAAATCGGACCCCATGCCCGGCGGTGGAATGGGCGGCGGAATGGGCGGAATGGGCGGAATGGGCGGAATGATGTAACCCATCCCATTTAGTCACTGATTTATGAGCCCTCATGCTTTATCCGCATGGGGGCTTTTTTTTGCAATACCCTTGTAAAAATTGTTGCATTCAAAAAACCGGTTTTTAACCCCGATTTTTCGCCCCTCATGAGTACGGTCCCATGGATCAGTTGCCATAGTTTCCGATTTTCAAAAAGCCAACTTGATACAGCTTGACAAATTACCGACAGCCAGGTTATGAAATTACCCAAGATCTCTCATGAAAATCAGCCTTGTGGGGCTGCAGGGAGCTTCAATCACCCATTTGCTTCAATATCAGAAATTCGCGCCAACACACGACAGCTTCATTCCTGACGTGGAGTAAATGAACGAATCAGACCCGTGAGAAATCAGGACACGCTGAAATGGTTGGTTAAACAACGATGAAAAGATCGGAGCGTCTAATGTATTTCAACGGCAAATTCAAGATAATGACGTGTTTGTGTATTTTGGCGGCACTGATCGTTTTTCCGGTTCATCTTTTTGCACAGGAAAGCAAGGATACTGTGGAACATGAAGCAGGTTTTTACTATACTGTTCAAAAGGGAGATACGCTGTGGGATCTTTCTGCCCGATTTTCAGATTCACCATGGCTGTGGCCCGAATTGTGGAGCGAGAACCGTCAGATCTACAATCCACATTTGATTTATCCGGGTGAGCGTATTCGAATCTATCATGGAAAAGGCATCGATACTTTCGTCTCAAAAAACGTGGGGACGGATCGGCCCATCAAAAATGAAACGGTAAAGAAGACGTATTATTATTCTCCCATTAACAGCATTGGATTCATCCGAAAACAACCGGTCACTCCCCAGGGTATCATTTCCAAGGTGAAGGATGATAAAGGATTGATCAGTGTCGGGGATCTGGTTTATGTTCGGCAAAAGAGTAACGATCCGCTTATAGCGGGCCGTAAATATACAGTGTATAGAATCTTTAAGCCGGTTGTCGACGAAAAAACAAAAACGCCCATAGGAACCCAGCACTACCTGACTGGGGTTGTTGAAATCACAAAAAAAGAACCCGGTTTTGCGTTGGGCAAGATTGTTCAATCTTACCGAAGCATTGCCGTCAACGATCTTTTGATGCCGTATAAAAAACGGTCGCCAAGGATCGCGCTGACTGAAAGTAGAAAAGGACTCAACGGTAAAATCATTTCAGCTGAAGAGTATGTAAGTTACATCGGCGATGAAACCATAGCATTCATCGACAAGGGGAGCGAAGACGGTGTAACGCCCGGGCAGTCGTACAGCATCTATTATCAGGAAAGGGACAAAAACGGGCTGGAGACAAAAGAGAATATCCTCCTGTCGCCGGTCATTTACGGTACGCTACTTGTCCTCCACACCGAACAGACTACATCCACAGTTCTCATAACTCGCACAGAAAAGAGTATTCAACCGGGAGCGACGATTTGTAGCCCAATGGAATAGGTTTGGTATTTATTTTACATCCTGACCGATTTAAAATCTTAAGTAATTCCTGAAAGCGCCAAACAGGCAGGAATGTTGTATTATCCCCTGCGATGTTCCAGAACAGCTTTTTCCGGGGCTGATTTCGGATAGAACCCTTCAATTCATTGCGCCTTTTGGGACAGCACCCCCCGTCTCATTTTTATGAATCTTAATTCATATCAAAAGCGTCACTGGGTCGATGGTTCAAGCGTTCCAAACAGACAGAATACTGCGTGCGTATGAAGTTGGCGTCTATGGCTCGTATTAAAAAATTTTTGTTGGTTTTAGCCATCGTTTTCTGTTTTATTGTAGTTTTTTTTTCGGGCGTGGCGCTTTACCTCTACTTTCATCCTGAGCTTATAAAGCCCATGATAGAGCGGTCTTTATCTGCATCCACAGGGTCATCGTGCACCATAGAAAACCTCTCCTACTCCTTTCAACCCATGGTCTTAGAGGTAAAGGGGATTCATCTCAAACCGCCGGGCGGAGAGCAACCCTTTTCAATGGATGTCCGTTTTGCCAGGGCGGATATGGCCGTTATGGGTCCATTGGGTCACAGATCCCTCATTATAAAAAATATTCGGTTGAACGGTGTTTATCTTGACCTTTCTTTGGAACGGTTCGAATTGCCTGCCATTGCATCCGGAAAAGAGGGCCTTTCTTTTCCGGCCAGAATGGTTCGGGGACTAGTCGGTTTTTTTATATTCAGAGACATCAAATTTCAATCAGGGGAAATACGCGACGGACGCATCTCCGCAGCTATGGGCGATCAGGCTCTCCAAGCCCATGGAATTCATGCCAAAGTCGGCGCCGGTCAACCCCTTTTCTTGTCTTTTGCTTTGGAGATCAAAAGGCCTTCCCGCAATATTCATTTTAGGGCGCCGAGCGTAAACATCCATACCGATAAAATGTTCGATATTTTTGATCTCAAGTTAAATGGTGCGATTCAGTCCCATGACATGACCCTCCAAGGTTCTGAACTGGGGATACAGAGGATGGACGTGGTGTCAAAATTTACGTATACCCATGCCACAAAAAAGCTTACTGTCGAGAATCTTCAAGTCAGTTGTATTGGTATCGCTTTGCGGCCAGGTTTGGAAAAGATGGGATCATTGCCCGTCTCGGTGGCCGCCGCTGAATCCATAAGGATGGAAACCGGACTCACCTATGATATGAACCAAGGAGAAATCGCCTTTGTTCCTCTGGAACTCCATATCGGCGGTGTATCCCTTATGGAAAAGACGAATAAGCCCTTGCCGCCAATGGACATCAATCTCAAGGCAGAGGGTATCTTTCATTTGCCCACATACCAATTGGACATTGTCCAGGTTCATCTGGCTTTTGCCGACATCCTAAAATTGGAAGGGGCTCTCCAGGCAGAACTCGGTGAAAAAGGTGCGGTGGGGCTTCAGTTGAGAGAGGCTTCGCTTTGGTTTGAAAAGAGCCATTCATTTTTCCCATCGGAAGTCAAAGAGGCCTTAAAGCCCGTTAGGATCGAAGGCATTGTCCGTCTTAAAGGCCACTTTGCAGGGGTCAAGGCGCACGAGAAATGGCTTTGGGAATGTGACCTTGAATCCCGGTTAACGAAAAACCCCTATGCCTTCGTCGATAAAGAGACACAGTTAAAGGGCGTGGTCTCTGGCGTAATAAAGGTCAAGGGGCCCTTGCCTGCTGTCGCCATCTCAGCCGAGTTGGACTGGGATCAAAACATTCTTTCAGCCAAAGGGCTGACCCTGGAACAATTTAAGACCCACGTTTCTCTCTCAGGCCGGTATCCCCGGATCGATGTCAAGGATGTGGCCGTCCAAATCCCTCGGGCAAAGATCCACACCGGAACCCGAGATCTTCTGATCAAAGATATTCGTGTCCAAATACCGGAATGTAGAATCGATACAGAAAAAAGATCTGTTGTACTCCCGGAGGTCCGATTCAACGCTGCCGATTTGAAAAATATTTTGCTCACGGCTGATTTGCATGAAGGTCGGATTAACCTGACGTTTCAAGGTGCAGAGACCGCTCTTTTTCGTGCAGCCGCCGCCCACCGCCTGCTTCCGGCCGATTGGGACCTTACGGCTCGGGATTCCATCCAGATCAAGGTCACGGGAGCGGCGGCTGGGCCGTGGCGGGTGAAGGCAAAGCTGTCTCTCGAGGATCTGGTCTTTCAAAACAAAGATGGCAGCCTAATGGGAGAAAATATTTCGCTTATTACAGGTATCGAAGGTGATGTCGATTTAAAGCGCTTCAAGATGAACTTTACCGGTGCTTTAGAAACCAAAGGGGGTGAAGCCCTTTATGATCGTTATTATCTGAACCTGAAAAAAACCCCCATTGTCACCTCATACCATGGGTCCTACAATATTCAAAAAAGATTGCTGAAGCTTTCCGAACTCAGGTTTGACCTGAAGGGAATCCTTCCCATTGAAATTCATGGATACCTCAACCAAGGTCCATCCAAGGGGGATACCGATTTTACCGTAACCATCCCGCAAGTGCCCTTGAAACCGATTTTCCATCACCTTTTGAAGGAGCCCTACAAGACGGAGAAACGCTTTCTGGAAAACCTTGAGACCGGAGGAACCGTTTCAGCTCAATTCAACGTGAAAGGATGTCAGAATGCGTGGGAAGTTAGAGGCCGTCTCGGGTGGCATGGGGGAAACCTTTCACTGGGAGAGAGAGATATCTCGCTAAAGGGTATTGATTTCGATCTTCCTGTCTGGTACCGATCCCGATTCGTCAAAACGCCGGTTGAAACCCTCGAAGGTAAACTCGAGGTCCAATCCGTTAGGGTTCCCCTGCTACCTGAACAGCCGTTAAGTATCCCTCTGAATACGGGCCCAAACCGGATATCCGTGGAATCTCCCACCGTGATTCGAGTGCCCGGCGGAGATCTTCGCCTGGGGCCTGTTCAGGTTAATCACCTCTTTGGCTCGGATCTTTCCGTCCATACCTTTCTGGTATTCGACCGTATAAAACTGCAACCGATCCTATCCAGGATCTGGGCACGTCCTTTGGAGGGAACCTTAACCGGTAGGCTCGACCCCATCCGATACGAAAACCACGCGGTTACCAGTCAGGGAGAGATCAGGGCCGAAGCATTCGGCGGCAAGATTCTTATATCCGACCTTGATATCCCAGGGATTTTTACATCTGCACCGGTTTTAAAGCTGAATGCACAATGGGATGATCTTCTCTTGTCAGAAATGACCACCGGCACTTCATTCGGAAAGATTGAGGGGGTCTTGAATGGCCACATCCGTGATTTTGAGATCGCCTTTGGCCAACCCCAAAGATTCGATCTTTTACTGGAAACCCTCAAAAAAAAGGGGGTTCCACAAAAGATCAGCGTTAAAGCCGTAGAAAATATCGCGCAGATTGGGGGGGGGCAGAGCCCTTTTATGGGGTTGGCGGGTGCCTTCGCATCCTTTTTCAAAAAATTTCCCTATGAAAAGATCGGCATACGGGCCTATCTTGAAAACGATGTATTCGCCATCAACGGTACCATCCGTGAAGGTGGCACAGAGTATCTCGTAAAAAGGGGTAGCTTTTCAGGGGTAAATGTTGTAAATCAAAATCCAGATAATCGGGTTAGTTTTAAGGACATGGTTAAAAGGATCCAACGGATCACCCACAAAGGGGGGCCTGTTGTCAGATGACGAGAGGAGGTTCATATGAAAAAATTTCAAAAGTTATTGTGGACAACGGCAGCGGTCATGGTGGCGATGCTCGGTGCCTGCGTAACCATAAATATCTATTTCCCGGCCGAAAAAGTTGAATCTGTTGCCGGGGATATTGTGAATGATATCAGGGGCCAAGAGCCATCTAAAAAGGATAACCAATCCAAAAACCATAAAGGGTTATCTATACAAATCAGGTTTGCCTTAGGTGCTGCCAGTGCATGGGCGGAGGACGTGACCACCGTTTCCAATCCGACCATTCGCGCCTTGAAGGAAAAAATGAAAGCCCGTTTCCAAGGGTTAAAGGCTTACTACCAGAAAGGCGCCCTGAATGAAGGGGGCAACGGCTATCTTTCCGTAGCAGATACCAGCCGGTTGAACCTCAAGGAGAAAAGAGACCTGAACGGCCTCGTGGATGCTGAAAACAGAGACCGTAAAACGTTATACGCAGAGGTGGCCAAGGCCCTGAAGATAGACGCCGGTCAGATCGGCCGAATCGCAGAGATCTTTGCCAAAGAGTGGCAGAAGCCGGTGCGTTAGTATCCAAAAAGGGGCATCCGGACGGGCTAGAGACGGCATGGCCTTGGGTGACGTTTTGCGCTTCACTTTCAACGCCGGGTTTTTGGCGTTTTTATCGAGGACATCTGCGTTTTCAGTAAAAGCGAAGACTTGAACTGCAACCGTTCGGCCAGTTGAATTTCGGGGATTGAAGCTTCCGCCCAAAAGGCGGGGCTTGCGGAGAGCACTCCGGTCAACAGGGCAAGGGCATTCCCCGCAAGCTTGTTGAAGCGAAGCGTAAATCCCGCCTTGGGGGGCTGCAGGGCGCTTCACTTGAACCCTGGCATCTGGAGCATGGGAGGAGAGATCAAACGCATCGATCTTTTGGAGACGCCAGCCCAGTTGATCCGAAAACTTTTGGCAAAGAACACTAAACCCAAATTGTACAATATCTGACGGAAAGGATGCTCTCGATCCTTAGACCCCAATTTTTCTATACAGGTGGGGTTTTTGTGTTTTAGAAATACCATAAAGGATAAAAAATATGAAAAAATATATCTTATTTTTTCTGGGTTCAGCTCTGATTGCTACGACCGTCTATGGCACTAAAGCTGTGGCTGCATCAAAAAAACTTTATTTCAGTCATGGCGTTGTATACATGAAGTCAGGCAAGTACAAGCTGGCCATAAAAGATTTTAACCAGGCCATAGGTCTTGAGCCGAATAATGCAAAAATTTACTATGTCCGAGGGATTGCCTATAATAAAATAGGTCGGTATCAACGCGCTGTTGAGGATTATAATACGGCGATAGGAATCGATCCGAATTTTACCAAGGTGTACTATAATCGTGGGATTGCGTATAAGAAATTGGGCCAGCATCAACATGCCATAGAGGATTTTGACCAAGTCATTCGTATGAACCCTAACGATACGTATGCGTACTATAATCGAGGGATTGTTTACAATAACTTGGGTCAATATCGACACGCCATAAAAGATTTTAACCAGGCTTTGAAAATAAATTCTAAAGATGCTGATTTTTACTGCGTCCGGGGAATTGCATATCGTGATTCAGGTCAACAGCGTCAGGCCTTAGATGACTTTAATCGGGCCATACATCTTAACCGGAGGTCTGGTTATGCTTACTACCATCGGGGGCTTTATTTTAAAAAACTCGGCCAGCATCAACGTGCCATAGAGGATTATGACCGGGCTATTCACATTGATCCGAAATCTTTGGATGCATATGTCGGCCGAGGCGTTTCATATGATTCTTTGGGTAAATACCAAGAAGCCGTAAAGAATTACAGTCAGGCAATACGTATCGATTCAAAAATGGTCGAGGCCTATTACCATCGGGGCAATGCTTACAGTTCGCTGGGCCGGCATCAACGCGCCATCGAGGACTATGACATCGCCATCCGTCTTGATCTAAATCATGCCCTGGCTTACAACCACCGGGGGTATGCCTATTATTTGTTGAACCGATATCCACACGCCATACAGGATTATACCCAGAGCATAGAACTTAATCCGAGAGATGCCGATGTTTACATTTCCCGGGGGATCGCCTACAGAGAATTAGGCCAGCATCAACGCGCCATAGACGATTATACCCAAGCCATCCGCCTCGATCCCGAACATGCCACTGCTTACAACAACCGAGGGATTGCCTATCGGAAAATCGGTGTGTATCAACGCGCTGTTGAGGATTACAACATGGCGATACGTATGGATCCGAAGTATGCCGGAACTTATAACAACCGGGGGATTGTTTACAGGGAGTTAGGCCAGCATCAACGCGCCATCGAGGATTATAATCAGGCCATCCGGCTAGATCCGAAGTATGCCGGAGCTTACAGCAACCGGGGGGTTGTCTACTCTGATTTGGGCCGGCATCAACGCGCAATAGAGGATTTTAACCAAGCCATCCGCTTCGATCCGGAATATGCAACAGCGTATAACAATCGGGGGATTGCCTTTAAGAAAATAGGTCAGTTTGATCGTTCGTGTGTCGATTTCTGGAGAGCTTTTGATTTGGGAGCATGTAATTCCCTGAGACTTGAACAGAAAAATGGAAAATGTCAATATCCTGGAGGGACGTATTTTATTGAGAAGGATGAGAATGGACTTTATATCTCTACGGATACCTATGGGAGATATAAAATCACTTCAAAAAAGGTTGCCGCTTCCATCAAGCCTGGATCGCAAGGGATCTATTTTATTAAGCGAAGTAAGAACCGCACGTATATCAGCACGGACAGATTCGGAGATTTTTATATCGATTCGCTATAACCTTCAAAAGAAGAAGCTCGCGAAAGGGCTATGCAAAAGGCTGAACGGGATGAGATGCTGTCCTTATGTAAAACCCGTAATGAAAACTGTGAAGTTTTTTCCACAATCGCGTAGGGTGCCCGCCTTCAATCCTATCTAACCCATTGAAATATATAGAAGTGGTCAAACGCCCCATTTTTTGCATGATTTTTGCATCTATAAGCTCTTAAACACCCGGAATACCACAGGCTTCGTATTTATAATTAGTTTCCATCCATAAATGGCCCTTTTTGCCCGGATCCGCGTTCTCCGCGGGTTTCCGGCTGCGGCATACAGGGAGTATGCCTCACCGAAAACCCTTGTGCGGCCTTGATCCGAACAAAAATTGCTCATTTATGAATTGGAAACGCACTGTGCCTTTTTACAATTGTGGATGGGCACTAGTTATACAGCGATTATTGATGAACTCGTAAAAAGTCTGATTTTGCTCGCTGTCGCTCACAAAAGACTTTTTACGAAGCCGTCAATTATCACTGCTGAAAAGATTGAAGGGGTGAGAGACGATGTTTAAAATACTACTGATCATTGCAGTGACAGCGGCTATTTTTTGTCTGGGATTTTTTATCGCCTGCTTATTTGTTGCGTGTCAGGAGAACGAATTGCCGGATATCGTCGATGTCGATATGGGGGAAATGATGACGTCGAAATGGCGAAAAATATAGTCATTGCAATTAGGTGTGACAATGGTTTTCGTTTCAAAAAGATTGGAGGCCATTTCAATCCCCGATTCCGCCATAAACAAGTTCGATCATCGTGACCTCGGGCGGAGACATAAATCGAATCGGCGGGCCCCATGTTCCGGAACCTCTGCTTACATAGAGCCAGGCGTTGGTTTCAATTTTGTGTAAGCCTGAAACCACCGGATAAAACAGCATGGTTATCAGGTTGAACGGAAAGATCTGTCCCTTATGGATGTGTCCGGAAAGCTGAAGATCGAAAAAACCCAATGCATCTTTATCTACCAGGGGTCTGTGTTTCAGTAATAGCGTAAACTTTTCACGGGGAAGCTCTGCCAATAATGCCTTTTCTGAGACTTTAGTATCAAGGTCGTAGCGACGACCAGCAATATCATCCACACCGGCAATATTTAGCAATCCTGAAACGGTCAAGCCCTCTCCCTGAAGAATCGTAAATCCTGCGTTCTTAATAAAGTCCAGGGCTCGGGTGACCCCAGCGTAAAATTCGTGGTTGCCCGTGACCGCAAATTTTCCATACGTTGTGGAAACTTCACTGAGCATCTCAGCAAGGTATGAAAGGTTGTCAGTCTGTCCGTCAAGAAGATCCCCCGTGGATACCAAAATGTCAGGGTTTGCAGAGTTAACCCGATTGAGAATCCTTTTTAATCTTTTCTCCCCCACCATGATTCCGAGATGCACATCGGAAATCTGGACAATCTTCAACCTTCCTATTTTTTTAGGGATTTTATGGGTTTCGATGGTCACGTGTTCCACGCGTATCCGTACGGCTTCAAAAGCACCGTAACCGGTTATGATGACGGAGAGTGTTAAGGAGATGATCAAAGAAAAGCGAGGTGAAGGCGATATCGCAGAGAAATCAGATTGAAGTATCAGGCCGCAGATATAAAGAAGTAAACGAAATATATCCAGTACCAGTGCAGAAGAGACAAAGAGAAATAACAGACCCATCCACGTATAACCCAAATAGGCCAGTAGTCGTGCGACGAACTCAAAGCCATGTTTTTCCAAAATTCGAACCATGACCGGCGCAAAGACCATCAAGGCCATAAAGATAGCCAAAATGTCGGTTACCCGGGGGCTGTATATCAGCGCCCGCTTTATCTTCAGAAAACCATAGAGATGTATGCCACTATAAATGCTTAAAAAAACGAGTAAAAAAATGATTAATCTCCTCTATTTAGAATTCTCCAGCCGGATATCTCATGGCCGATTATCGATTCTGATCTGCTCCCCCAAAGGTTTACCACATTATAGGATTTTATCAATCCCGCTGTTGACCACGAGCGCACCGATCCAGATGGTCCTATCGATTTCTCCTTTCCAAAAAAGCCTGTCTCGGTCAAACAGATATTATATATCCAAACCTCTTGAAATTGTAAGAAGTTTTATTTGATTATTGACAATTTGCTTGATTTTGGGTATCTGCTTTTTACTTGCCACACCCAGAATATCATTGTCACTTTTTATGCCTATGAAGGTACGTATCGTAGACAATTTGAACGGAGAGACAGAATCGCTGAACGACTCTGATGCAGACCTGGTCGCAACATTAATTAAAGAGAATACCAAGGCTGTGAATCAAGGGGAATACAGCGAGGCTGAACTTGAGATTTTGTGTGCTTTCGCTACTCCCGAAAAGATTCAGCAACAGGCCGCAAAGGGGTTCCTCGTTTTGCTGTTTTCTGATGAAGGGAATTTAATCGGTTGCGCGTTGGTCATGAAGAAATGGACCAGACTCTTTATCAGGACCATACAAGTTTCCAGGAAATATGGCAGGAAAGGCTACGGAGCCCTCATCTATCAGCACTGTGAAGAGCGATTCAGGACGGCCGGTCTTCAGGAAATTGAAGTTCAGGTAACCAAATTCCCAAGCTCGGAGGCATTCTATAGAAAACATGGGTTCGTAAGAACCGGAAACCCGACCCAGAAAGATCTGTACTTTGCCATGTATAAATTTCTTTAATTCTTTATCCACGCATTCATCCATTTACCCCGTTAACGCAAAATGTTATAATTTGTTATAGATTTTCTTAATTTTAGTTGCATCCATTTAGGGCATAAATATTTCTGGATAGAAACGTATCAAGAATATTAATTTATAGGTTATTTAACAGCGTGATGAAATGGTTAGCGCAATTTTAATGGCAGGATATAACAACAAGCGAGAAGTAAAAAAGTACAGCAGAATCGTTGCGGAAAATTATGGCGAAAGGTTCATAGAGTCGGGCTATAAACCGTTGAGGGAGTTTAAAACGGTTAAGGATGGCAAAGAAGAATGCAAACCTTTGATACAATATACACTCGAGAACCTTTTTGCCAGTGATTTAATCGATGACATCATTATTGTCGGCCATCAGATGCTTCTTGAGCAGCGGCTGGGCAATTTAATCAATACATTCGAGAAGCCGTGCTGCGTTGTGAACCAGAACTCAAAGATTCCTTCTAACATCATTGAAGATTTCAATATTAAACCAAGCAAGGTCAAACAGAATTCAATCGCAGGAAATTTAATTAAGGGTTATGCAGCCAGCGCCGCTTTCAAGGATCGGAAACATGCCTTATTTGTTGCGTCGGATTCCCCCTTGACGACAAAAAAGTTTATTGAGGATTTCCTGAATAGCATCCAAAAATACCAGGAACCGGCAGCGATCGTATTTCCAGCAGTATGTATTGAAGAAGATAGAGACAGACTCGGCAGACATCCCCTTAAGCTTGTGAATGACACGGAGCACCAGCTTCCCCATAAGAAAGATGGTTACGGCAGGCAGGGGTTTCGGCTTTCCTCCTTGATGTCTGCGAATCCCAATTTTTTTAATATTAATACGGTGAACGCTGCATATGGTCTTCGCAAATGCCTTAATCCAAACGTACAATTAAAGCTATTCCGAATTACACGTAGATTGGGATATCCAAATGTGTATTCAAAATATTTTTTGAGGAAAAACTTAAGTATAAAAGAGGTTGAAAATATTACGTCTGAGTTTTTCGGTGGAAGGGTTAAATTGGTTCCAATAATCGGAGAAGAAGCAACGTATGATTATGATGGTACCGATTCTGAATATCTCATGATAACGGATATGCTAAATGTCCTTTAGAAGGGCTTCCGTAGATGCCTCTCCTCCAGGGGAAAGGGGAGTGAATAAAAGCCGCCATCCTAATTATAAGACCACTTAACAGCGACTTAGCTTTTTAAATTCAGAAATATTCATCCATGACCCCTGTTCGGGTAATTTGCAATCCCAGAACAACCAACCATCAATGGGGGTCCGAGTTATGGTTAAAGCTGCCTGGCACGGCGATATGAATTCTTTTTCGTCAAGGGTCAAAGTTCCATTTCTGACCGTGCCATAATAGAAATAACCTTTATATTTGCCACGAAATTCCGTTCCATCCGGAAAGACTACACTTTCCACGACCCAAGATACGCAGGCGCCTGAATTCTTGGCGCTTTGTCGTTTAACACTGCCCAGCCTTTCAGATGATTCGAATATTCCATTTTGATATGCGTCTTCAGAGGATTGTTGCAAAATAGGTTCACTCAGCAGGTCGGAATTCGTCTCAATGTTTTTCATGGAGACCTCCTAAAAGTTTAAGAAGTCGACGATTAAATGGAGACAAAGGTTGAAGGAATACGGTTCCTGAATAAAAATATGGAAAACACGAACACAAACTTTTTAGCACAAGTTAAATAATATTTCAACACATAAGTTGTACTTATGCCATGGTGCCATCCGGCGGGTCATCGCCGTCCAGAAAAGCCAATACGTGTGCCTTTGGGAGAAGAAAAAGATCGAGAGTTTCAAGGTTTCCCTAAGAAATCAAGAATCATATTGATGGGTTGCGAGACCAACATGTTTGGTCTCCATCTGATATGGAATTTATAGTTTGACTAAGCCTCCATTCTTTTGATAATCACATGGCGACAATCCATGTCATCCATAATATGTAGATGTTTAAGTATAAAGATGCGATTACACTCCCGTTGGTTCATTTTAAAATTGAGTCGCTTTTTCGATCGGTTCGGGTTCGCTGTAGCAGCATTTGATAAAAAGAAGTGAATTTGAAAAAATGTATTGTGATCGTCGCAATTTTCTAAAAATGGGCGCGCAAGCGGCTGTGAGTGCTCTATTCCCCATGTCTGCAATGGCTTCAATTAATGGCATATTGATTCCGGAACGGAGGCTGTCCTTCTATAATACCCATACCGATGAAAGGCTTGATGTCTGTTATTACTCCCAAGGCCGGTATCATCCCAAGGCCTTAAAAAAAATCGATTATATTCTCCGTGATCATTATTCAGGAAAAATTATGTCCATCCATAGAGATCTGCTCGATCTTCTCCATGCCATTTCTAATACCATCGGCGATGGTGCTCGATTCCATATTATTTCCGGATACCGTTCATCTGAAACAAACACCATGCTCCGCAGAAAATCCAAAGCCGTTGCAAAGAATAGTCTGCATCTGCAAGGAAAAGCGGCCGACATCCGGATTCCCGAATTTGATACGAAAAGGTTAAATAATATCTGTAAAAGGATGCATGCCGGTGGCGTGGGGTATTATCCCGAGTCCGATTTTGTACACGTGGATACCGGAGATGTGAGGTTCTGGTGAGATTTAAAATGATTAGAACCTGTTTCAAAACTTCTCATTGGTTGGTTTGAGCCTTTTGTCGAGCGCCAAGCTCGCTGTGCTAAATTTGTATAACTCGGGCTAACGCCCTCAAACAGCACCAAATTTTATGCCTTGCATCGGAAAGCGCTTTTGGGCAAAAGACTCAAAAATCACTCATCGGAAGGTTTTGAAATGGCTTCTATCCAGCAACAGGAGGCGCTGAAGATAGGAACGGATTATACACCCGGCATCCGTTCTCTCAAGGCTTGATCAAGCAGTCTGTCCCGGTCATAAATATCCTTGCGAAAGTTTAACCTGCCGTTTTCGTCCACCCATGCCGTCCAGTATTGTAAGTGGACGGTGATGGGGCTTCGAAGTTCAATGACCTTTGTTTCCCGAGCCTCGATGGCTGCCAATAAATTTTCCTCCGACCATTGATGCTCGTCTCGCACAAGATAGCGGGCCAGATCGACCGGTTTTTCCGTTCGAATACATCCGGAGCTAAAATCCCGATGTGTTTCATTGAAGTGTGAACGGTCGGGCGTATCGTGAAGATATACAGCGAACCTATTGGGGAAAATAAATTTTATTCGGCCGAGGGCATTGCGTGGCCCTGGATCCTGGCGGAGTTTGTAAGGGAAGTTTTGATGCTCAATTTTCTTCCAGTCGACCGTTTCCGGATCTATTTCCGGTGCGCCTTTGCTCCAGCCTTTAAAAACTTTAATTCCTTGTTGAGCCAAATAGGTGTCGTTTTTTTGAATTTTTGGAAGAAGATCTTTAAAAACAAGACTCGTTGGGATGTTCCAGTATGGATTGATCACCATGTAGGTCATTTTTGCACTGAAAACCGGCGTTCGGCGATAAGGTCTTCCCACAACAACCCGCATTTCCAGCATGCGGTGAAGGTTTTCAATCACCGATAATTTAAAATCGGCAATATTCACAAGAATGTATCGATCCCCAAGATCACGGGGGATCCAACGACAGCGTTCCATGTTGAGTTCTATCTGACGAACCCGTTGTTGAATCGGGATGTTCAGAATTTCCAGCGTGTGGGGTCCGACCATACCGTCCGATTTCAATCCATGCCTTTTTTGGAACCCAAGAACGGCCCGTTCGGTGGCGTCATCGAAAAAACCCACCGGGTCTTTTTCGGTATCTTCGAGATCGCCAAGAATAACGAGCCGTTCACGAAGACGTTGGACAGAAATGCCTCTATCGCCTTTGCGCAAATTGGTTCCGGGCGACAGGGGAAGCCGGTCATCTTTTTTTGCCATATCTCGGTATTGCGCCAAAGATTGTTTGAGCTCAAAATATGCGGAATGAATTGGCTCTAGATCTCTTAAGGCTTTTGATATTTGATTCGAATTGAGTGCGGACCCGAGAACATCCGTCAAGTCCGCGCTTGGATTTACCACCACCCAATCGGTATGGATGGTTTCCGGGTTTACACGACCGGCGAACAGATGTGAACTATAAAGCATAAAAGCATCGGTCAGGAGTAAATCGAGATCTACCCATATTGGGGCATCGACCGTTTCTCCTACAGCTTGTTTTTCATCGATCTTTGTCACGAGGGATACGATATTGGCCCGGTGATAGTCGTCGGGCCTTAAGCCTTCGTGATCAGCGCCATCAATCTCTGCAACCAGGGATCTTGCCTGGGGAAGAATTCCTTCTTTTCCAATCCATGCAGGCGAAAATCCTCGCTGTTGGTAAAATTTCGGAATGAGTGAAGCCCCACAGATTAATTCTCCCCGGCAACTAAATTTGTTTTGGGTTTTTTTTAATTCAATTCTCTTTTTAAGATGGTCTCTGATACTGTGTGAATCCGTAACCCCCGCTAAACCTTCATGCTGAAGAAGTATTGGGAAAACGATCAGCAGAATAATTGTTAAAAGCCGGTTCATAGAAATATTATTTTTTTGTTTCATCATATTTTAGGAGTTGCTTTTCTTTGTGACCTTTTGAAAAAAGTAAGGCGATTCGCCCTGATAGACGGGGGGCTGTCTGACCACAGTGCTTTCGGTCCGGCAAGGATTTCAAACAGGTTCCATCATACAATTTATTCACACATGAAGCGTTTTTGACACCAGTTTGTTTTAAAGAACTATACTGGTGTCAAAAACAAAATTGACATACCAGCATAAACGGTTTTAAATAGCATAAAGAGATATCAAGGTCAAAATTTAAAAATCCATTCATACCGTTTATTTTACAGGGGCGCATGTTATGGCCGGTGATGGCAATGGTTTAGCACTCGTTCTAAGTGGCGGCGGAGCGAGAGCCGCCTATCAAGTCGGCTTTTTGAGATGCCTTGCCCGGAATTTTCCTGATCTTAATATCCCCATTATCACCGGAGTTTCCGCTGGGGCGATTAACGCGGCCTTTCTGGCAAATCATACGGGCACCTTTGCTGAGGCTGTGGAAGAATTGTCACAACTATGGCTTAAGCTTTCCGTTGATCAGGTTTTTTGTGTGGACACTTGGGAACTTATCCGAAATGTTTTCAGGTGGGGGGTCCGTCTAATCTCCGGTGGGATTTCTAAAGAATCATCTGCGAGAAGCCTGTTGGATTCGACACCCCTTCGAGAACTGCTGCAAAGGACACTTTTACCTCAAGGAAATGTGATTGCCGGCATTCGTAGAAATTTACACCATGGGAAACTTAAAGCGTTTGCAATCACCGGAACCAACTATGCCACCGGCCAGGCCGTGACATGGGTTATGGGCAAGGAAATTAGAATGTGGGAACGACCTTGGCGACGAAGTGAAGCCACCGATATTACCATCGATCACATTGTGTCTTCAGCTTCGCTGCCGCTACTTTTTCCAGCTGTTAGAGTTGGAAATGCATGGTACGGTGACGGCGGTATCCGGCAATCAGCGCCGCTTTCGCCGGCCATATATCTCGGTGCAAAACGGATTCTTGCAATATCGACACGTCACCTAAGATCCATAGAAGACGCGAACACACCCGTATGTATGGGATATCCGCCACCGGCCCAAATAGCGGGCACTTTAATGAATTCTATTTTCTTAGACGCTCTGGATCAAGATGTTCGAACGCTCAAGCGTACCAATCAGTTGCTCGAACAGATCCCGGAAGAACAGCATGATGACCGACATGTGGTCTATCTTTTTGCAATGCGTCCTTCAGAGGATCTGGGGGAATTGGCGGGTGGATTTGAGCCGGAATTGCCCTACATGTTTCGGTATCTATTCCGGGGGCTCGGCACCCAGGAGACATCAAGTCCAGATTGGCTGAGCATGGTCATGTTTGATCCGAACTACTTGACCCATCTTGTTAAACTCGGCGAAAATGATGCTGATAAGCATACCGGGGAAATAATGGAACTGATGAATTCTAAAACTTCTACGACCCAATAATGATGAACTCGTAAAAAGTCTTTTGTGAGCGATATCTGATCATTTGGGGATCCAGCGTTTCAAGCGGTGATGCGTTAAAAATTTCAAGCTGTTTGAGGCGCTTGCGACGAGTTCTTGAAATTTAGCAGCACCGCTTGAAAGGCCCCCAAATGGTCACTGAGCGAGCAAAACGGACTTTTTACGAAACCATCAATAATAATGTTTTGTTCTAAAAATACCCGCCCCGTTGTTCGTGCAACGTTAGGGTTAATTTAATGCTGGACCCATGGCAGAAAAATACGCATTGCCCGTAATGAGGAGGCCCCTATGCTAAATTTTGATTTGTCCCCGAAGCAGCTTGAAATTCAACGAAAAACACGTGAATTTGCGTTAAAAGAGGTGTTGCCCGTTGCATGGTACTACGATGAAAAAGATGAAATTCCGCTGTCTGTGTTAAGAAAGGCATATGATGAAGGCCTGATGAACAATGACATACCCAAGAAGTATGGTGGAAATGAGTACGGGATCCTTGAAGGCGCCATCATGACCGAGGAAATTGCAGCGGCCTGTCCGGGTCTTGCCACCTCGCTTTTCGATAATTCCCTCGGCATGGAACCGCTTATCCTTTGTACCAATGAAGTGCTCAAAGAGAAATATCTCCCAAAGCTATTAAAAGAATTCAAACTGATCTGTTTTGCCACATCCGAACCCGTCATGGGATCAGACGTTGCCGGTATCCGGTGTGAAGCCACAAGAGATGGTGATGACTACATATTAAGCGGGACCAAATACTGGATTACCAATGGTGGTGTCGCCGATTATATTTCCGTATTTGCTACGGTAGATCCGAAATCCGGTCATGAAGGGATATGCGCCTTTCTGGTGGAAAAGTCCTGGAAAGGTGTATCGACAGGCAAGGCAATTCCCAAACTCGGCCAGCGCTGTTCAAATACCGTAGGTCTTAATTTTAAAAATGTCAGAGTCCCCAAAGAAAATGTTCTTGCTCCGCCCGGAGAAGGCTTTTTACTCGCCATGAAAACCTTTTCCAGAACACGTCCGGTTGTGGGAGCCTTTGGCGTCGGAGGTGCTCGGAGCGCTATGGAGTATGCCATCGATTACGCCAAAAAACGCAGGGCGTTTGGGTCCAAGATCGGGGATTTTCAGGCCGTTCAGTTTAAAATTGCTGAAATGTACCAGAAGGTTGAAACTGCGCGTTTATTGGTATGGAAGGCCGCATGGGAATCGGACAAGGGGCTGGATCCGACAATAAACGCATCCATCGCAAAGTTTTACGCAACCGAAACGGCATTGGAAGTTGTCAATGAAGCCCTTCAGATACTCGGGGGGTACGGCTATACCAAAATGTTTCCTCTGGAGAAACTACTTCGAGACATTCGCCTTTTAAGAATATATGAAGGGACCAGTGAAATTCAGCGGATGATTGTTTCCGGTCATGCCATGTACACCTATCAACCGGTGATGCCGTCCCTCGAAGATCTGCCGATATTTAGAGATAAAGATCCTCTGGAACCAGACACCGGAGGAAAAATTATACCTGCGTGGCGCTGCCGTATGTGCGGCCACATCCATTATGGACAAGATCCGCCCGAGGAATGTCCCTATTGCTTTTTCCCTCAAACCACGTTTAAAAAAATATGGCCGGTTGAGGTGCAATAGCCAATGCATTTCCCTCGGTGGATCGGCTCAGGACTTTGACTCTACTTCCGACGGGCGCCTTGCACACGTCTTTTGGGAGCAAAGTGAAGATCCTCCATCAACGGAACCCAAGGGATATTTGATAATGGTTTTCAATACCCCGTCCGCTTGGGGGGGAGCTTCATTTTAAGCGCAGTTACAAGGAATAAGGTTTGAATTATACAATTTTCGATACGCCCGTGTGTAAGACGATTTTACGCTGGTTTTCCATATTCTTTTTAAGAATCACCGGGTGGCGTACGGAAGGTCGGCTGCCTGCTGTTCCCAAATTCGTTCTTGTGGGGGCTCCACATACATCAAACTGGGATCTCCCATACACGTTATTCGTGGTATTTGTTTTCAGGGCCGAAATATACTGGATGGGAAAAGAGGCCATATTTCGCACACCATTTAAAAGGTTTTTTAAATGGCTGGGGGGAATACCCATCGATCGATCCAAATCATACAATATTGTTGCCCAGTCGATTCAACAATTCAAGGAAAATGAAAAACTGATACTTACCATTGCGCCGTCGGGAACCCGTAAAAGGGTCAAGAAATGGAAGACAGGGTTTTATCATATCGCCAATGGCGCGAATGTTCCGATTCTACTGGGATTTCTGGACTATCGACGAAAGGTTGGAGGATTTGGTCCCATGCTATATCCCACGGGTGATATGGAAGCGGATATGAAGACCATCAGAAAATTTTATGACGGCGTTACCGGAAAATATCCCGAAAAATCGATGCCCAAAATCTAACACGGGTTTGATCCGCCATTGTCAAAGCATTCAGGTATCCAAGCCATCCGATAGTTTTCCCATGTATTTTTTGAAATATTCGGGCTAGGGTAATTTTGCCTTGATCTCTTTGTATTCCCTTACGGTTTTTTCCATGATCTCCTGAATGGAGAATACCTCGTTGATGAGCCCAACGCCATGGCCTGCGGAATAGACGGTTTTATAAGAAATCTTGGAATCCATATCCCCAAACAGAGAACGTGCCGCTCGGCTAAGGGAAATAAATCGTTTAATTTTTATATTTTTTGTTAGTATTTCTTCAATCAACCCTTTTTTCAGTCCAACGGCCTCCAGTTCTTTGGTTCGTATAAAATTGCCGGGGAATCCATCGACTCTGTCCGTATTGACGATATCTTCACTCTTTGCACGCGCAATTGCATTTTTATATTTCTCTGCAACTTCTGCTTCTTTCGAGGCAATAAAACGTGTTCCCATATAGACTGCAGAAGCGCCAAGGGCAAACGCTGCCGCCATTCCAGCCCCATCTACAATACTGCCGGCGGCAAGGATCGGCAATTTGACCATTCTTACTAAATTGGGAATAAGGGCCAAAGGCGAAATGCCCCCGGCATGACCTCCAGCACCAAATCCCACAGCGATAAGCCCATCAGCCCCCAGATCAGCGACTTTTTTTGCATGCTCTAATCCGACCACATCACAATACACCCGGGTTCCCACTTCATGGGACAATCGAATGACCTCCTTTGGATTCCCCAAAGAGGTTATGATCAAGGGGACCTCCTCCTCGAGCGCATGTTCAATCTGTTTATACTGATATTTGTTGGACTTTTGAACGATAATGTTGATGCCAAAGGGTTTTGTTGTCAGACCTTTGATCTCTTTAATGGTTTGACGATATCGTTCAATGGGACGATAATTTAGTGCCGGAAAGGTTCCCACGCCCCCAGCCTCACTTGCGCTGACCACCATTTTAACCGAGCTTACCAGAAACATTGGGGCGCAGATGATCGGGTATCTTACATCGAACTGTTGTGTAAATTCTGTTATTATGCTCATGGAGAGTATGACTTCTTCTTAAGAGACAAAACTAAAGTAAACCTGGCGATCGGATCTTCTCCAAACTTGTCAGGAACCTTTGCAGTCACATGAACTGGATATTCGACGCGCTCTGTTGACTGAATGGCAGCAGCAACCAATTTTGAGATCTCCCGGACTTGATCGCAGGTAAAATATACATCGCCCTCTGCGCGTTTGAGAAACTCTGCATCCAGACTCTTAAAAATCAAGGATATATTCTGGGAACTTCTTCGTATCAGCCTCATGGCGACCAGCCCTGCCGCACAATCAGCTCCCATGGCCAGAGCCCCAAAGTACATGGAACGCAGATGATTTCTCGTCCTCCGGCGAAGCGGAATCCTCACCACCACCCGATGGTCAGACATCTCGATGACCGTAGGTTTTACAAAAAACAACAATGGAATTTTGAAAAAACCGAAATAGCGTAGCAGAAGGGTTGCTTGCACATTTTTCGGGATCATGTTAAACAGACGCTTCATCTTAGAAATTCCTTTTTGAACACCGGGTCTAATCTACCGTAAAATACCGAAACCTCAATGTCAAATTCAAAAGGTTTACATTATAAATATATAATGATATTTAATAAAATTTTTGATGTGTAAAAACATTTCGACAAGCACCTTTGAAATCCATTTGTTTTAAAGGATTAAACTGTTACAATATTTATATGATGATGGGTATTGATTCGCGTGCAGAAGTCAAGTACCATCGATAAAAAATTAAAATTAAAATCCATGTTGAGGAGGAATTATTTATGAATAAGCCGCGATGGGATAGCCCGCCCGAGATGCAAATTGATACAAGCAAAGCCTATATGGCGGAAATTGAGACCAACAAGGGCATTATCGAATTAGAACTACATTCCGAACATGCACCCAAAACGGTCAACAACTTCGTATTTTTGGCCAGAGAGGGATTTTACGATGGCGTGTCGTTTCACCGGGTCATCAGCAATTTCATGATTCAGGGGGGAGATCCGACCGGAACCGGTGGCGGTGGTCCTGGCTATAGTTTTGAAGATGAAGTCGAGGAGAATCCACTGAAACACGAAAGGGGCGTAATTTCTATGGCGAACGCCGGACCCAACACCAACGGAAGTCAATTCTTCATCACGCACTCACCCCAGCCTCACTTGAACGGGAAACACACCGTCTTTGGAAAGGTGGTGAGCAGCCAGGATATCGTAGATTCAATTCGACAGGGCGATACAATAGAGCGGATAAAGATCAGCGAAGTTTAGCCTGGATTTATTTGTATCTGTCTCGGACCCGGCTATATTTATGAAAGCAAATTCCCAAAAAGCAACAGCGTCTCAGATTATGGTAGCCATTGCAGCCTTTGTGGTTGTGATTGCCGGGATGCGTGCCGCCACCGCCATTGTTGTTCCCTTCCTTTTGGCTGCATTTATCGCCATCATCAGCGCCCCACCCATGTTCTGGCTTCATCGCAAAGGTTTACCGGTGTGGTTTTCTCTGTTGATCGTCATCGTTGCGGTTGTGTTGATGGGATTGTTAATCTCGGGCCTGGTCGGCTCATCGGTAAAGGTCTTTACCAAAGAGCTTCCGGTATACGAAGCAAAGCTTCGGCAATACATTGCGGTAATACTTTCCTGGATAGGGAAATTTGGTATTGACACTTCAGGTGTTGACTGGACGGGATTGCTGAATCCCGGGGCAGCCATGAAACTTATCGCCACCGGGTTAAACAGCCTTGGGAAAGTACTTACCAACGGTGTTTTAATTCTGATGACCGTAATTTTCATGCTCATCGAAGCCTCGAGCTTACCCGTAAAACTGCGCACCATATTGGGTGATACCGATGATGCCCTGACAAACTTCGACACGTTCATCAATAACGTCAAGCATTATATGGCGATTAAGACCGTGGTAAGCCTCGCCACCGCCATCGTCATTGCCATATGGCTGGCCGTAATCGGGGTGGACTTCCCGGTGCTCTGGGGTCTGCTGGCGTTTTTCCTTAACTATGTTCCCAACATCGGCTCCATCATTGCGGCGATTCCGGCAGTATTATTGGCAATTCTCCAGCTGGGGATTGTACAAGCCTTGACCGCTGCGGCAGGATATGTCGTTGTGAATATGGTGATGGGCAGCGTGATCGAACCCCGTTTTATGGGGCGGGGCCTGGGACTTTCAACACTGGTTGTGTTTCTATCGCTTATATTTTGGGGATGGGTATTGGGCCCGGTGGGAATGCTGCTGTCCGTGCCCCTGACAATGACGGCCAAGATTGCACTGGACGCCAGAGAAGAGACGCGTTGGCTGTCCATCCTGCTGGGGCCGGAAATGGTTCCCCAACGAGCAGTTGAAAGCCCAGAGGAATGAAGCGAAGCGGAAGTCCCTTCTTTCGGGACTTCAGGGATCTTCGATGTTACTATAAAAAAGACTTTACGCATAGAATATCGGGAATAAATCAATGTCGAGAGGCTGTTATCCCCATTGGTAATAACCGGAGTTCGTTTGAAAACGGCTTGTTTCAAAGATCTAAAAAAATGTTGTTTAATTGGACAAAGGAGATTTAGATGCAGAAGAAATGGTTTAGATGGTTTTTTATTCTGTTGACCACTGTGAGCCTGGTATACATTGCAATGCCCATATTTGCAGCAGAAAAGAAAATTCCAGACGGGTCAGTGGCGACGGTTAACGGGGTTACAATCACACAGGATGATTTTGACGAAGAGATGGCCCGGATCCGCAATCAGTTCGCCCGCAGTGGTAGGTCATTGAGTGAATCTCAGTTGCCGGATATCAAAAATAGAGTTCTTGAAACTCTGATCAACCGAGAGTTGCTTTACCAGGAAAGTCAAAACAAGGGTATCAAGGTTGAAGATGCAGAAGTTAATGAGCAGGTTGATATCCTGAAGAAAAGATTTCCCAATGAAGACGAATTCAAAGCCGCATTACTAAAGATGAAAACCTCTGAGGCTGAACTAAAATCACAAATACGAAAGGGGATGGCCATTCAACAATTCGTAGACACGGATTTGGTTCAAGATGTAAAGGTTTCCCAAAAGGAAGTCGAGGATTTCTATAAAAACAACCCGGACATGTTCAAGCAGTCCGAACAGGTAAAAGCCAGTCATATTTTAATTAAAGTCGATACCCAGGCTGACAAATCAGCGAAAGATCAAGCAAATAAAAAAATCAAAGAGATTCAAAAGAAACTCGAAGATGGGGGAGATTTTGCTGCGCTGGCCAAAGAGTATTCAGAGGGCCCGAGCAAGGTTAATGGCGGAGATCTCGGTTATTTTGAACGTGGGCGGATGGTAAAGCCCTTTGAAGATGCGGCGTTTAAGTTAAAACCTAATGAAGTCAGCGGGATGGTGGAAACACCCTTCGGATACCATCTGATTAAAGTTGTGGATAAGAAACCGGAATCCGTTGTCAGTTACGAAAACGCAAAAGAGAGAATTTCTCAATACTTGGAGCGAGATAAAAAAGAGGAGGTGCTCAAACGGAACCTTGAAGACATGCGGCAAAAGGCGGTCATAAAGACATTCTGAACCTTACTTAACATGAAGGTTCTATCATCGGTAAAAGATGAGATCAAAATGAAAAATATGCCATTCCAAATAGAAAAAGATGCTTCAATGGACGCGTGATGAAGGATTATTTCTGAACTTAACATTTAAAGGAAAGAACCGTGAACGACTGGATCCCTTTTGAGAATGCGACATATCTGGTAGAGAAGGCCCTTTTAGTTGCCAATGACAATACTGCTGTTTTACTCGAGAGTACGTCCATCGAAGTTTACACTGGGAGAGGCGGTAAAAAGCGATTAAAAGGCAGCGGTCTCATACAAAATACACTGATGGTAGCGCTTTTAGAAGACAGCGATGACCTGGACTTGATTCTGGATTTAGGGGGGGAATTCAAATACCTGATGAAAACACCCAAGATTACAGCCGGGAAATTCTTTTTGCCGAATGTAAAATCTCGTCTTCGGTTTGATCCCATTGCTCCCTGGAAACAGATTTCGGCAACCGAGTTTGCGAAACGGGTGGATGCGTTGAAATTATTATAGCAACCCTCAAGAATAGATCATAACCGGGTCCGAAAACCCCTTCATCTACCGGCCTCAAAGCTGGGTTCGATCCCCTTTACATATCCAGTTAAATCAGCTTTGTGAGATTTTTCGGTATAACGGCGATATGTCGCGTAAGGTCTTCACTACATTTCGGAGCGATTTCAAAAAACGATCGATATGGTCTTGAGTGTTGTCCAGGCCCAGTGTAATTATCAGCGTTCCCTGGGCGTCCGCATGTGAAAGCCCGATGGAAATCAGGACATGAGATGCTCTAAGGGAGCCGGTAGCACAAGCTGAGCGTGTCGATACTGCGATGTCATCATCGTCGAGCATCAGCATCACGCTTTCGCCTTCGATATATTTAATGGATACGGACAACAAGTTCGGCAAGCTGTTTTCAGGCGGAGTATTGATGATGTACTCATCGATATGCTTGGGCAACTCGCTGATCAGCTTGGATTTTAGCATTTCCAAATGTGCCGTCCTTTCAGGAAGCCCCCGTTTGGCAATTTCAGCAGCCTTTGCCATCCCGATGATGCCGATGAGATTCTCAGTTCCGGCGCGCTTGTTATTTTCCTGAACACCGCCGTCGAGCAACGGCCAAACCATGATGCCCCGACGAACATAAAGTCCACCGATACCGGTGGGGCCATAAAAGGTGTTTGACGCAAAACTCAAAAGATCGACCCCCATTTTCTGGACATCAATGGGGACGATGCCTACGGAATCGACGGCGTCGGTATGAAAGATGACCTTTCTCTGTCGAGTAATTTTAGCTATTTCTTCAATAGGTTGAATCGTTCCGGTTTCGTTGTTGCTGTGCATGATGGTGACCAGTATGGTCTCATCGGTGATGGCCTCGGCCACATCCGCCGGATTTACACGCCCGTATTTGTCCACATCAATTGATGTGACGGAATATCCAAGCCCTTTCAATCGTCGGATGCTGCGGATTACGGCGTTGTGCTCGACATTTGAAGTGACGATATGCTTACCTTTTTTGGCGTTGGCCAGGGCAACCCCTTTGATGGCATGATTGACGGATTCCGTTCCGCTCGAGGTAAACACCACTTCTTTGGGATTTGATGCGTTGATGAGGGCGGCAACGGTTTTACGCGCCCTTTCCAACACTTCAGCGGCCGCTTCACCCCGCTTGTGCTGACTCGAAGGATTATGGTAATCCTCCTGAATGGCCGCGATCATTGTTTCTTTTACTTCTGGAAGAAGCGGATTGGAAGATATGTGATCCAAATTGATGATGTGCATGGTCAGGATCCTTTCTCAGATATGAATTAGAACCTATCTCAAAATAATCTTTTGGCCCAATCTCGGCGTTTGGCCCTCGTTTTAAGTCCTCGACATACTTGAGTATGCCTGCGGGTTAAAACTCGGCCCCGCCTTGATCTTGAACCAAAATCTTTATTTTGAGATAGGTTCTAGTGTTCTTCGGTGAGACTGTGTTGGCACGCTTCACAGAATTCAGTTCCTTTATCGAGTTCCACATCGCAGTAAGGGCAGTAACACTGGTCTTTATGGGCATGTTCATGTTCCTCTTTGCGTTTGAGTTCTACCCGGGGTTTTCCTGCTTTTCGATTTTCATAATCTTTAATGGCCAATTGCAGTGCATCAGCGCCTAGATTGGAACAGTGCAGCTTATTTTTTGGCAAGCCCTCTAAGGCATTGGCGACATCTTTGTTGGTTATCTTTTTGGCCGCGTCAATGGGTTTTCCCATGGCGATTTCCGTTAGCATACTGGAAACCGCAATCGCCGATCCACATCCAAAGGTTTGAAATTTGATATCCTCTATCTGGTCATCGTTTACTTTCAAATAGATGGTCATAATATCCCCGCACAACGGATTCCCAACCTCACCAACCCCGTCGGCATTTTCGATAACCCCTACATTTCGAGGATTCCTGAAATGGTCCATTACAACTTCGTTATACATAATTTTTTCCTCCGCATAATTGGTTGATGACGGATATTAACTATAAGGTAAAATTAATCATTATTTGTTCAAAGTAAATGTTACTTTTTTGCCGTGAATTCGCCGTACCAGGACGAACTCGACTTGACGGAACGGTTTTTCCGGCTGGATGCTTCAGCTGAATTTATTTCTCTGGCTGTGGTGCCCAGGAGTGCATGTGTTTTTGTTCGGCGGGTGGCGATAATGCCGGCGATACAAATGAGGACGGCACCGACCCATGTCATGGCGTCGAGAGATTCCCCCCAGAATATCCAACCGAAGAGGGTGGCAAATACCACGTTCCCGTATGTGAATGGACCCACCTGTCCCGCGGGTGCGAGGCTGTATCCTTTGGTGAG
>JAQYVT010000082.1 GCA_030145345.1 Desulfobacterales bacterium | reverse complement strand
CTACTCAGGTATTTAGGTTGAAGACTGAAGGCTGAAGTATATCAATCATCTCGCAACGCTCGAATTAAACCATTCAAGACCTTCTCTGTTTCGACAATCTTTGCTTCAAGCAGAGATGAATCCTGGTTGCGCAAGAACCCCAAATGCTTCGACAAACTTAGCTGATTAACAGGTCGTTAGGCTGAAGACTGAAGGCTGAAGTGATCTAACAGTCTTCAGTCTACTCACCCGTAAAATAATCTGCCTGACTGTCACGTGCGCAACCTTCAACGATGTTAGAAGGAACCGAAACCGCTGCTCGCCACATTTGAGAAGTTAGACCATACAACTCTTCTCTCGGAAACCCTGCGGTCACCCGATAAACCAATACTGCTACCTCGTCAGCCAGCTCAAATGCCCTAAGTTTTGTGTGATCGCGCATGATTTGTCCCTAAAAGCCTTCAACCTTCAGTCTATCCACCTGAGTAGTTACATTTTAGTATAAAGACCTTACCGTTTCCAATTTGCTTGAGATATTGTTTTTTATCCAGCCCGAATCCCACCATTCGACAGGGTTTACAAAGGTATTGTGAACCAGTATTCCAAAATGGAGATGATCCCCGCCGGCCATCCCCGTACTTCCTGTACGCCCAATGTTGTCACCTTTAGATACCATCTGCCCCTGCTTGACGTCAAAAGCGCTTAAATGTGAATAGGTACTGAACAATCCAAAGCCATGGTCGATCATTACGGTTTTCCCGTAAATGCCCAAGTATCCAACAAAAACAACCTTTCCGCGGTTCGATGCCGGGACCGGTGAATGGGCAATGGAGGCCAGATCCAAACCCATGTGGACCTGTTCATCGATGACATGACCTTTGTATCTATAACTGCGATGATCGGCAAAATTGGCTTTTCTGGCTGAATTGGGCAGCCTCAAAAATGCATTGCCCCAATATAATTTATTGTCGGTTTTTCTTCCGATATCCTTTACTTTCAAGTTGTTGTCTTTTCGAAATTCACGATTAACCTTAAGAAACTTGTCCACCAGGGGATTTTCGGAATCCGGCGGGACCTCCACATCAAATTCCGGCATCTTCCAATTCAGAAATCTGTCGGAAATTTCTAAAGAAACCTTTTTAAAAACTCTTTTTTTAATATAGTATGGAAACCCGGCTCTGGAGCTGTTTCCGGATAAATCGGTTGCTTTTACAAGGAGTTCGGTGCCGGCCCCTTGTGTATAATCCAGGGCAAAAAAAGCCACAAAAAAATTTTTATTCTTATAATATCCTGAATATCCGGGGAAAAAATTTCCCCCCACATAAACGCCGCTTTCAAGGCACGGTTCCGACAGCTTGTAGATCACGAGCCCTGTACCCCCCTGACTCACATTGTGTATCCTGCTCAGAACAGCCACCTCAGGAGGCTTTGTATCAATCATTACGTCTTTTTCTAAATACGCCGTGTTTCCGTGCAACCATTTCCGCCAGGAATAATCCCTGGCAACCATCCGCAAGATCGCCTTGCCGTCGGTTATGCCCATTTTCTTTGGCTCAATTTTGATCTTGAAAGACGCCTGACGGGTCTTTCCACCGCCAATAAGACCTTCGGAGGGCAGGTCTTTTTCAAACAGTAAAACTTCCTTGCCGTCTTTGATAAGTCCGACCCATAGCGATCGAATACCACTTTTGACGTCGGACACGTTAACGGAAAGGGTGTGCGTCTTGCCGATGAACGGAGAAGGCGGTTCCAGAACGATGGACGGCTTTTCACCTTCGAGTCTTTGCATCAATATCCAAACAACCGGCACAACAACAATGAGACAGATCAGTACGATCATTTTGGTTTTTAAGTTTTTTTTATTCGTTTTCAATACGTTGCAGACCGCCTTTCTTCTTTTTTAAAAAGATGATATTAACAGTAAAAAAGAGAGTAATCAAGGGCTGTTTTTCCTTTTTTCGTTTCTTGACTTTTAACCCCATGCACGATAAATATTTACCGATGGGTTCCAAAATTAAAGAAAATTACAGCGTTAAAAAAACCATGGGCAATATCGTTAAAACAGACAATATTTCGATCGGTCAGGGATCTCAGCTGGTTTTGATCTCAGGTCCGTGTGTGATCGAAAATTATGAAATGACGTATGAAATCGCGTCATTTCTCAAAGAATTAACCCATAATTTGGATATTCCCTTTATTTTTAAAGCGTCTTATGACAAAGCCAACCGGACATCCATTAATGCATTCAGGGGTCCCGGTTTGGCGGATGGGCTGGATATCCTGGAACGTATCAAGACGGAACTTGGCATCACGGTCATTTCGGATGTTCACACGATCAACGAAATCGACCATGCGGCACGGGTTTTGGACATCATTCAAATCCCTGCTTTTTTATGTCGGCAAACGGATTTTATTATAAAAGTCGCTGAAACAGGAAAACCGATCAATGTTAAAAAAGGACAGTTTCTATCCCCGTGGGATGTAAAAAATATCGTGGACAAAGTGACGTCTACCGGAAACCGCCGGATTCTCCTCACAGAAAGGGGCACCATGTTCGGATACAACAATCTTGTGGTGGACTTCCGTGGCATAAAGATCATGCAGGATATAGGGTGTCCGGTAATATTCGACGCAACGCACAGCATCCAGCTCCCCGGCGGGGCAGGTACAAGTTCCGGTGGACAGCGGGAATTTGCCCCCACCCTGGCACGTGCGGCAGTTGCCGCCGGAGCAGACGGCATATTTATGGAGGTTCACCCGGAACCCGACAGAGCGCTGTGTGACGGACCCAATTCATTAAAGCTCGATACGTTGGATGCGCTGCTTTCCCAGCTTATCGCAATCCGGAAGGCCATGGTGGGTTGAGTCAATGGTTTTAAACCGATTAAAACGCATAAAACTCCTGATTCTTGATATTGACGGCGTACTCACCGACGGCGGTATCGTCTACAACGATAACGCGGTCGAAACCAAGGTGTTTAATGTAAAAGACGGACTGGGCATTAGACTCCTTATGAAGGCGGGAATCGACCTGTGTATCATCACCGGCAGACGTTCAGACGCGCTGCATCACCGGTGTAAAAATCTTGGTATCAACCTTATTTTTGACGGCATTGGCAATAAAGCCGCCATATTCGATCTTGTTTTAGATCGCACCGGCGTAACGGCCCAAGAAACGGCATTCGTCGGTGATGACTTGCCGGATCTAGCCTTGATGAAAAGGGTCGGGCTCTCCATTGCCGTTGCAGATGCGCACCAGACCGTTTTGGAAAACGCGGATATGGTTACATCGGCAAACGGGGGGAAAGGGGCTGTCAGAGAAGCGTGTGAAGCCATATTAAAGGCTCAGGGACTCTGGGAAAACATCCTGGAAAGCTTTTTATCCCAACAATGATAACCATGAACGATAAGAAGACGTTAAAATTCTTTCTGATCTCAATCATTTTTATTACATTTGGGGTCGTATCGGCGATTTTTGTGGGATATCGCCACATTTCAGACAAACAAGACAAACTTGTTTCTAACATTCAGAGTAAAGCCAACATCTCCATCGGAAAGGCGCATCAAACAGCCACCCGAAACGGGATAACAGAGTGGAGTTTAGACGCCGCTTCCGTAGAGTATATCAACAACAAAAACCAGGCGATTTTCCATGATCTGTCTGTAAAATTTTTTCTTAAAGATAAAACCAACGTTTATTTAAAAGCAGATCGAGGGATTTTAAATACAGATTCAAACGATATGAAAATATTCGGCAATGTTGCGGTGGACAATGGAAGCTACCGGTTAAATTGCGACAATCTGTATTACAAACACAAGGCCCGGATAATCTCTTCAGAAACGCCGGTTAATATTACCGGAGATCGATTTGATCTTGTTGCCGACTCTATGTCATTGGATTTAAATACAAATAGATCGATCTTTGAAGGAAAAGTGACAGGAACTTTACGTGAGAGAATCACCCTTTAAGCATAATTATCGACACACTTTGGGCCTTTGGACCGTAATTTTTCTCCTGGCTGCCGGCATGGCCATGCCGTCGGCACATGCGGACGACATATCGAGCAATCCAGATACAAAAGGCCCTAAAAACAACGAAAAAATTTACATTACGGCAGACAAACTGATCTCTGACAAAACGGCCGGCTATGCCGAATTTATTGGAAATGTCCGGGCCAGCCAGAATGAGACGGTGATCACGGCCGACAAGCTCAAAATTTTTTATAAAAAACATTTGGCCGATAAAAACAAACCGGTTATCGGCCAGGAATCGATTCATAAAATCGTTGCCAATGGAAACGTCAAGATAAAATTTGACAACAGGGTTGCAGAAAGCCCGCAGGCCGTATACAATACAGAAACCAGCGTGCTGGTCCTGTCGGGTGCCGATTCAAAGATCATCAGTGGAAATGACACCATTTCCGGTGAAAAAATTACATTTTACAGAACAGATGGACGCCTTGCCGTTGAAGGTGGCGGTCAAGAGCGTGTGGAAGCCGTATTTTATTCCGGGGAAAAGGGTTTGAAATAATTGACGACATTGTCTCTTAAAGATCTGGTTAAGGTGTATAATGGAAGACAGGTTGTGAATTCCGTCAGCATGAAAATAAAAAACAGCCGCGTCGTGGGACTTCTCGGCCCAAACGGCGCAGGCAAAACCACCACCTTTTATATGACCGTCGGCATGATAAAGCCGGATGATGGACAGGTGTTTTTCGATGATGAAGATATCACGAACTTTCCCATGTATCTGAGGGCGCGGAAAGGCGTCGGCTATCTCCCCCAGGAGACGTCGATATTTAGAAAACTGACCGTTAAACAAAATATAATGGCAATCCTTGAAACACTATCCATCTCTAAATCGGATCAAGAAGAGCGGGCAAATTTGCTCCTTGACGAACTCGGAATAAAACATCTGGGAAACCAAAAAGCGAACTTGCTTTCAGGCGGGGAACGGCGGCGTCTTGAAATAACACGCGCGCTGGCCACGAAGCCCGCGTTTATTCTTCTGGATGAACCTTTTGCCGGCATAGACCCCCTGGCGGTCATCGACATAAAAAAAATTATCCGACATTTAAAAAACAGAGGCATCGGCATCCTTATCTCCGATCACAATGTAAGAGAAACTCTTGAAGTTTGTGACGAAGCATATATATTACACGACGGCAGGATCATTGAATCCGGCCCCCCTGAAAAAATAGCCTCGAGCGAAACCGCTCGACGGATATACCTTGGAGACGAGTTTAAATTATAAAATGGCCCTTGAACTAAGACAACAGCTGAAATTAACGCAGCAACTCATCATGACCCCGCAGCTTCAGATGGCGATCAAGCTTCTGCAACTGTCGCGACTTGAACTTTTGAATACCATCCGGCAGGAGCTCGAAGAGAATCCTACATTGGAAGAGGAAGTCCAGGACCTTGATGATGAAGAACCGCTTGTTGAAGGCCCGGAGAAAGTATCCACCAAGCCATCCGAAACCAAAGAGATCACGGTAGAAGAAAAAATCCGGGACGACATCGACTGGAACAATTATATCGATGAATACAATTCCTCGGGAAAAACCCATTTCGAAGCCGAAAGAAGAGATACCCCGAATTTCGAATCGTTTGTGGCACGTAAAGAATCCCTGCGTGAACATCTGCTCTGGCAGCTGCTTATGACGTCTCCGGAAGAAGCGGAAAAAACGATTGGAAGCTTTATCGTCGGCAACCTGAATAACGACGGCTATCTGGATGCCACGGTCGAAGACCTCGCCATGATGAGCGGCGCCGAGCCTGAAAAGATCGAGCAAGTTCTATCGCTATTTCAAACATTTGATCCCATCGGTGTATGCGCGAGAGATCTCAGTGAATGCCTACTTATACAGGCAAGGCATTTTGACCTGGACGACACCATCGTAGCCGAGATCATCGAAAACCATCTCAATCATCTTGAAAATAAGAATTATAAGGCCATCGCCAAATCCCTAAAAGTGTCCATCGAAGATATTATTGTTGCCGTTAAAATTATCCAGAGTTTAGAGCCAAAGCCCGGCAGGCAGTTCACCGAGGAAGAAGCCCAATACATCAACCCCGATGTTTTCGTATATAAAATAGAGGATGAATTTATAATCCTGGTCAACGATGACGGGATGCCAAAACTGCGTGTTACCAATTTTTATAAAAGTGCCATTAAGGATGACGGAAACTTTTCCGATGATGCAAAGGACTATATACAGGAAAAGATGCGTTCCGCAACATGGTTGATCCGGAGCATTCACCAACGTCAAAAAACCATCTACAAAGTGATGGAAAGCATACTGAAATTCCAGCATGATTTTTTTAAAAAGGGGATTGCACACTTGAAGCCCATGGTATTGAGAGATGTCGCGGAAGATATCGGCATGCATGAATCAACCATCAGCAGGGTGACCACCAACAAGTATGTCCATACCCCGCGGGGTATTTTTGAATTGAAATATTTTTTTAACAGTTCTATTCAGCGCGTCCATGGCGAAGCCATCGCATCTGCCAGCGTACAAGAAAAGATAAAACGGATCATCGAAAATGAAGATCCCAAAAAACCTTACAGCGATGACAAAATCTCGAAACTTTTGAAGGAGGCAAATATTAATATCGCTCGGAGAACCGTAGCCAAATACCGTGAAATGATGAGAATATTACCATCGAACAAACGCAAACAATTTTAGGGAGATTTTAGGTATGCACACATCGGTTACATTTAAAAATCTTGATTCCTCTGAAAATTTAAAATCATATGTTGGAGACAAACTCGACCGTTTTGATAAATATCTTTACAATCCTGCCGAAGCGAATGTCGTGCTTTCGGTTGAAAAATTTCGCCACATGGCGGAAATCAGTATCATCGGTGACAGACTCAACATTTATGGCAAAGAAGTAACGGACGATATGTACTCCGCCATCGATATGGTTCTGGACAAACTCGAAAAACAGATCAAGAAAAACAAAGAAAAAAACCGGAAACATCGGGGTGGCTCGAAATCCAGAACAAAAGATATGCTTACAGAAGACACGCTCCATCTGGAAGACGAGGCCACAAGACACATTATTGTCAGAAATATCGATTATAAACCCATGGATGTGGAAGAAGCGGTTATGCAGATGGACCTCGTAACCGACAATTTTCTGGTTTTCACAAATGCCAGAACCGATCAGGTCAACGTTCTTTATCGGCGAAAAAATGACGATTACGGCCTGATTCAACCCAGCAACTGACCCCGGATTCCTCATAATGAAGATTCTTGATGTTTTACTGAAAGAAGCCATTGTTTCGGATTTGAGAGCCAATGATAAAAAAGGGGTCCTCGAAGAACTTGTAGCACCTGTAGCCCGTGTTGCCGACATCAACCATGATTATCTCGTTAAAGTACTCATGGAACGGGAACGGCTCGGAAGTACCGGAATTGGCGAAGGGATCGGGATCCCCCATGGGAAGGTCAAGGATCTGGAATCCCTGGTTCTCGGTTTCGGTCTGAGCAAAAAAGGCGTCGACTTCGATTCCATGGACGGGCAGCTCGCCCACATCTTTTTCCTTTTATTAACGCCGGAAAATTCGACAGGACTCCATTTAAAGCTTCTCGCTCGAATTTCCAGAATTTTGAAAAATGACCCTTTCAAAAAAAAGTTGCTGCGTGCCACGAACCGAGATGAAATCTATTCCATCATCCAAGAAGAGGAGGAAGAAGAATATTAGAACCGAACAGTGAAAAAGTTGAAAATAATTATTATTACAGGGCGTTCCGGCTCTGGTAAGAGTACTGCAATTGCAGCATTTGAAGATGCGGGCTACTATTGTGTCGACAACATGCCGGTAGCACTTCTCCCCAAATTTTTGGAATTGCCGATTAAAAGCAACTCCGAAATAGCGGGGCTTGCATTTGTGATGGACCTGAGAGAAAAAAGTTTTCTCTCCAGGTATTCATCAATCTTTGAATCTCTAAGGAAAAAAGGACATCAGTTCGAAATCCTTTTTCTTGATGCTGATGAAGAAACTCTGCTCAAGCGGTACAGCCAAACCCGAAGACACCACCCCCTTTCTCAAGACAAAAGCCTTTTGGAGGGAATCCGAACTGAACAACAACAGTTAAAAAATTTAAAAATCGCCGCCGATAAAATTATTAACACTTCCCATTACAATGTCCACGAGCTGAAATCTGTTATCAGTGACATCGCGCAAAAGAGTAAAAACATTGCGCCCATGAAGATAAATATCTTATCGTTCGGTTTCAAATACGGGATCCCCTACGATGCCGATCTGATCATGGATGTTCGGTTTCTCTTAAATCCGTACTTCGTTCCTGAACTCAAAAACCTGGACGGAAAAAACGAAAACGTTGAAAATTATGTCTTGAACAACCCTGAAGCCCAAAGATTCTTAAAAAAATATCTGGATCTGCTTGACTATTTAATCCCAATGTACGAAAAGGAGGGCAAAGCTTATCTAACCATTGCAGTGGGTTGTACCGGAGGCCGACATCGTTCCGTAACCATTGCAGAAGCCGTATTCGAACATATAAAAAAACCAGCCATGCAGATTATAATCACACATCGTGACATTGATCTGTAGAGAGGGAATTATGATAGGTATCGTTATTGTCACACACAGTCAACTTGGAGATGCACTGATTGATGCCGCTGAATTCATTCTTGGAACTCGACCGGATACCATGGTATCGGTTTCCATAAATTTGAATGAAAACGTTGACAAACTGCGGAAAAAAATCGCGGAAGGAATCAAAAAGGTTGACCACAATCGAGGCGTCCTTATCCTTACAGATATGTTCGGTGGGACGCCATCCAATTTAAGCTATTCATTTCTCGAAGAAGGACGGGTCGAAGTCATATCCGGCGTTAATCTTCCCATTCTGATCAAAGCCTTTGATATCCAAAAAGAGATGGAACTCAGCAAGCTCGCGGAACACCTGGAAGCTTACGGGAAAAAAAGTATTTCACTTGCAAGCGGAATTTTAAAAGGAAACAAACGAACATAGCCGGATATGGAGATAAACGAAAAGGAGAAACAATGCGCATAAAATTAGGCATCAACGGGTTTGGTAGGATCGGACGTCTTGTTTTCAGAGCCTTGATCGATCATGATGAGCTTGAGGTTGTGGCGGTGAATGATCTCATGGATTCAGCCACGATGGCCCATCTTCTGACCTACGATTCTGTCCACGGCAAGCTCGATACGGAAGTCACTGCAAAGAACGGCGTTATAGATGTGGGCGGGAAATCGGTGGCCGTTACCTCAATAAAAGATCCTGCGGCCCTTGCCTGGAAAGATTTCGGCGTGGACATTGTCGCGGAATGCACCGGTCTTTTCAGAGATTATGAAAACGCCTCAAAACATTTGACCGCCGGCGCCCGTAAAGTGATCATATCTGCACCGGCACAAAAGCCGGATGTTACCATCGTCATGGGTGTCAACTCGAACCAATACGACCCAAAAAATCATCACATTATTTCGAATGCCTCATGTACGACAAATTGTCTTGCACCGATCGCTAAGGTACTTTTGGAAAATTTCGGAATTAAAAGAGGACTCATGACCACCATTCATTCTTACACCGGTGACCAGCGTCTGCTCGATTTCCCCCACAAAGATTTGCGAAGGTCCAGAGCCGCCGCCATGAACATGATTCCGACGACCACCGGCGCGGCCAAGGCTGTGGCCCTGGTGCTCCCGGAACTCTCCGGGAAGCTCAACGGCCTTGCCATCCGCGTTCCCACGCCCAATGTATCCATCGTCGACTTTGTTGCAAGTTTAGAAAAAACCGGCGTTACGGTTACGGATGTAAACGCTGCTTTAAAAGAGGCTTCTGAAAAATCCCTGGCGGGCATTTTAGGATTTAACGATCTTCCCCTGGTATCCACCGATTTCAACGGATCAACATTGTCCTCCATTGTCGATGGACCGACAACTTACGCGGTCGACAACATGGTCAAAGTTTTATCCTGGTACGACAATGAAACCGGATACTCAAACAGGATGGTGGATCTGGCGGCGATGATCGGCGCACAATTGTAAATTGAAAATTAAGAATCATCGTAACTACTCAGGTGGATAGACTGAAGGTTGAAGGCTTTTAGGGACAAATCATGCGCGATCACACAAAACTTAGGGCATTCGGCGGGTGTCGAAACAGAGAAGGTCTTAAATGGTTTAATTCGAGCGTTGCGAGATGATTGATATACTTCAGCCTTCAGTCTTCAACCTAAATACCTGAGTAGTTACGAATCATCTTCAATAAGGATATAATTGAATGAACCAGCGCAGACCCCTGATTGCCGGAAACTGGAAGATGTTCAAGACCGGGCCCGAGGCGGTTGAAACCGCCGACCGGCTGGTAAAGCTCCTATCGACAACCATCGATGTCGAGGTGATGATTGCACCACCGTTTACAGCGCTGGCGCTGGTTTCAGATATCCTCAAAAAGACCCGTATTTCTCTGGGTGGCCAGAATATATTTTGGGAAGCGGAAGGCGCGTACACCGGTGAGATATCGGCGTCCATGCTGGTTTCAGCCGGTTGCAGGTACGTTATCGTCGGCCATTCGGAACGGCGTCAATTTTTTGGCGAAACCGACGAAACCGTCAACAAGAAAATAAAGGCCGCTGTCAAGAATGATCTGATACCGGTGATGTGCATCGGAGAGTCTGAAACGGAACGCGAATCCAAAGAGACCTTTTCAGTGCTTGACAGACAGGTGCAAAAGGGGTTAAAGGGATTTTCCGCGGATGAATTGGAAACACTGGTCATCGCCTATGAACCTGTCTGGGCCATCGGTACCGGCAAAACGGCAACCGCTGATCAGGCTCAGGAGATCCATCTGTTTTTACGCGCGATGCTTGGAAAAAAATTCGGGAATAAGCTTGCCAAGTCTCTTAGAATACTATATGGAGGTAGCGTAAAACCGGATAATATCACGGAACTTATGAAGATGCCGGACATTGACGGCGCACTTATCGGTGGTGCAAGCCTTGAGCCGGAAACGTTCAGTAAAATTGTCCAATTTGGGAACTAAAAAATCCGGGCCCAGAGGATCCGGCTTCGGGTTGCCTCTGGAAAGGGGATCGTTTTTACACAGATCAAGTGCCTAAAGTGAGCTAAAATGCCTAAAGTGCCTAAAGTTGAGGAAAGCGCTTTCAGCGCAAATCATTTTTTTACTTAAATTGGTTGTGCCAAGGGAACAACCATCAACCCTGGCCTAGACCGACCACCAAAACTCTAAATTAAAAAAGCCAGGTTTGGAAAAATGCATGGGCCATCAATATATATGACGAGTCGCACCAGGGCGGGCTTTAGCTCACTTTAGTTCACTTCAAACTTTAGTCACTTTCAGGCTTGCTGCTTTTGCAGACATGGTATAGCCGTTGTTTTTAACCTGATCGAGAGGACAAGGTTTTTCGAAATAAAATAAACTTAAAGTAAACAACTATGATAACATTCCTAATAATAATACATGTTATAGTCTCCATCGCCCTTATTATGATCATCCTGCTTCAGACAGGGAAAGGGGCCGATATGGGGGCAGCTTTTGGCGGTGGCTCCAGCCAAACGCTTTTTGGCAGTACCGGGTCTTCGACGTTTTTGTCTAAAGCAACAACACTGGCGGCGGTCGTTTTTATGATAACTTCCCTGGGACTGGCGTATATATCCGGTCACAGTAAGAGAAGTTCGATTATGATGAACGAAAAAGCGCCCATAGAACAGCAGGCTGCACCGGCAGCGCCCGAAGAGAGCCCTCAACCCCAGGCGGAAATGCCACAGCCTGCAAAACCGGCTCAGACTGAGTAAATATCCGGGTCCAGAGGACCCGGCTTTGGGTTACCCCTGGAAGGGGTTTTTTAGTTAAAGCCGCACAAGTTAAAAGTGCCTAAAGTGATCTAAAGTGCTCATATCTGGTTAGCCGGTTAACCGGTTAGCCCGTTGTCCGGTATTTGATTGCGGGCTAACGGGCATAACAGGCCAACGGGCACAACCTTTTTTAACTTTAGTTCACTTCAAACTCTTGCAGCGTTTCTCCAGGCTGAGCCGGAAAACTCTGGAGCACTGCAAAATTATATGCCGAAGTGGTGGAATTTGGTAGACACGCTATCTTGAGGGGGTAGTGGCGAGAGCCGTGCCGGTTCAAGTCCGGCCTTCGGCACCAACTAAAAACAAAACCTGCTGTTTTTACAGCAGGTTTTTTTGTTTTAACCGGTACACGAACATCTCAATTCCATCCGTTGCCCAACAGGAGATGGCGTTGATGAAATGAATCCTTTTTACGCGTTGAAAAGACTGTTTTTTGTCACAAAATCAGACCATTTTTGTCAAAATTTCATGGGCAAACATCCCCGTCTTTCCGTAAAAACCATTTAAAATCTTGAGCGCCGATACGATGGCCCTCCCAATAATCGACTGTTTTTACAGTCTATATCATGTGAGAAACCGTGAGACCGCTTTAAACTTCATCCATCGATGCGTCCCCCCTTTTCCCACCCCATCTTAACGGTATATTTTTTGCATATTATTCGTGAAGATTGAGTCATCTGAATTAAAACATCAATATCGGATAACACCCCCTAACGAAAGGGCAAACCCGTTGAAAATCGGGGACGCAAAGCCACGGGTCTAAAGCTGAAAAGCCAGGACAGCCGGGCTGCCGAATACCGGTAGAAGTCTTCTCATTCGAAGAATTCGACATTCGGTATTACACGATTTAGGCGCCTTTTTCTGTGGAAGTTATCCGCACCATAGAAAAAGAGGCGCCGATCATGGTCAGACGTTTACGTAAATATTCTTTCAATATCATATGTTGTACTTTCACATTCCTACTATCTGCCTTAATCTTTTTCCCCCAGCCTGCCGTATATGCAGCCGACGTTACCCTGGCATGGAGCGCCAATACCGAGTCCGACATCGACGGCTACTATATTTACTACAAAACCGGCGCTTCGGGGGCGCCATACAACGGCACCGGTGCTGACCAAGGGAGCTCGCCCATCAAGATCACCCTTGCCGAGCTTGCCGATTCAGCGAATCCTGAATACACGATACAGGGACTCAGCGATACGGAAACGTCTTTCTTTGTCGCCACTGCTTATGACACGGAAGGTTATGAAAGCGGCTATTCCGATGAAGTGTCGTATCAGCCCCCATCGGCCCCGGCCCTGACCGGGTTATCCATCGATGGCGATGACCAAGTCATCGAAAACAGCAGTGCAGATTTTACGGCCACAGCCGACTTCAGTGACGGAAGTACGCAGACAGTGACCGGCAGCGTCGGTTGGAGCAGCGATTCTCCATATGCTATGGTCAACAGCAATGGTACTCTTGCGGCTTCAGAGGTTTCCAGCGACGTGGCGGTGACCATCCAGGCCAGTTACACGGTCGGTGAAACGACAATGACTGCGACAAAAGTGGTGACCCTCGTCGATGTCCCGACATTGAATCTTCCGCCAAATGCCCCGGTCATTGTATATCCGGACAACGGCCAATACGGGGTGGATGAACCTCTGGAAATAACAACAGACCCATTTTCGGATCCCAACGACAATGCTCACGGGCAAAGCTGTTGGCAGATCAGCGATCAAAGCGACTTCTCCACCCGGGTTGTGGATATTACCAGCGACAGCCACCTGACCGCATTTCCCGTACCCCATATGATACTGACACCCAATCAAACATATTATGTGCGCGTTCGATTCTACGACGTCTATTTTGAGCCCTCTGACTGGTCCGATACTGTTGAGTTCACCACCCATTCTCTGGTCGAAGATCTTAATTCAAACGGCATTCCGGATGTTAACGAAGTGGATGACACCGTCGATTTCAACTTAGACGGGATACCGGACAACGACCAGCCGGAAATTATCAAATGCGTTCAAACCCAAGACGGCGCTGCCTACATCGGCGTTGAAAAGATTTCAGCTTCCATCCTCGAAATAGACGCCATGGGCGTGATCGACCCGGATACCATCGCCGACACGGCCAACCGGCCGGCGGATCTTATCTTCGGCCTGTTTTCCTACCGGATACGGGTAAACCAGCCCGGAAGCATCGCCACATTGAAAATCTATTTTTCCGGAGAAGTTTTCGCGTCGGACACCTTCTTTAAATACGACACCATTAACGGATGGTATGACTACTCGGAACACACCACCGTTAACCCAGACGGCCAATCAATAACTCTGGAACTCAAGGACGGGGGGTATGGCGACAGCGACGGGTTGGCAAACGGGATCATCGTCGATCCGGGTGGAATCGCTTCTGGAGAGGCAGATGTTGAGGGGTCGGTTAGCGGCAGCGGGTGTTTTATCGCGACCGCGGCGTTTGGTTCAAAATTTGAAAAGCATGTCCGGCTTCTTCGAAGGTTCAGAGATCTCTATCTGATGCCCCATAGAATCGGCCGTGCTTTTGTGAGTGCCTATTACCGGTACTCGCCGCCGGTGGCAAACGTTATTGCCGACCACGAAGCGGTTCGGGCCGTGATACGCTGGAGTCTTGTGCCTTTAATCGGTTTGAGTTGGATGTTGCTGCACTTCGGCGCAGCACCCACAGGGCTGCTTTTCGTTCTGATGAGT
>JAQYVT010000186.1 GCA_030145345.1 Desulfobacterales bacterium | reverse complement strand
TCCGCAACGGGTTTCCTGAGATGATGCAGGACCAGCATGGCAATCAGAATGGATATCACCATAAACATCACACTCTCCACGGCGATGGTCTTCTGAATGCTGTCTGCCAGCATGAGAGGGGTCACTTTCCCATTGACCTGCATGATCCTGAACTGACCCATGGTCAGGTGGATAAAAGCGAGGGGAACGACTGAAACGGCAAAAACGAGGGCCACCATCCGGGTTCGCAGGTTAACGGGGCGTACCCCTTTCACTTTTGAAAAACCGCCATCCGGAAAAAACAAAGGGACCATATTGTGCTGGGACACGTGTTCCACCCAGAAAAAGGCCATCATACCGGTGATAAGTCCGCAGGCGATTCCCATACCCATGCTTTTGGGAGAGGTAAAAAAGGCAAACAAAATCGTCCCGAATCCCCAGATCAGAATATCCATGACCGCCACCATTAAAGGCTCATTGAGCAGCCTTCGTCTGGCGGAATCCAGCAATCGGGGATCGGGATCAATGTCATCGGCAAAATGCCTTATGCATCTTCGGATGGGTCTTTCATACCAGATGGTAATGATGCAAATAACCGCCAACGAGATGGTTCCGTAGGTAATGTCCAGGTGGCGAAGGAAGGTCAGGAGTCCGTCGGACAGGGTGAGGCTACGGTGGGCAAAAAAGATTTTGGTGATGAAGTCGCCGATAAAGTTGACAAATATATTTCCCAGAAGCATGCTGTTGATCAGGGAAAAATATCGAAGTTTGCCGTGTGTGCGGATATCGGGTTTCATGGGGTCACTATTGACCAATCTTACGGGTTTGTAAAGGAAAGACTAACCCGCAAAAAAACGGTCAAGGACTGCAGATAGGCCGGGCCGCCGTTTTTGGGCTTTTTTAACAGTCTCAGCAGGCACATCAACCGAGGGTTCACGAAATTTTCCGATTCATTGTTTGATTTCCGGCATCTGTGGAGACAAGAGATCCTACAGAAAGACCATCGGCGTCGAAGCTATGGACAAGCAGTCTACCCTTTTATTGAATGACAATGTCAGGTAGGCACTTGTATGGTATTACGGTCAACGTGAGCCTATCAACTTTTTGAACAACCACTCTATCCCCTGCCGCCAACGGGAACTCACTGACAGCCCGCCACAGTTCTCCATTGACGAAAACCTGCCCTTCAGATTCCTGCCAGTATCTGACCTCACCTACTTTTTCTAACATACCCGCCTCTCCGCAGAATGATCTTTTCTTTCGGTCTTTGATGAACCAGACCAGAGGAAATACCACATGTTCCACAATCTCAAACAACAGGAACCCTATTGCAAGAATGATAATGAGGCTTTTCACCGCGGCTTCACCTCATTCAACCATCAGATGACCGACAACCAATAAAATAATCATAATAGAAAAAGTTATAGATGCTTTGTGCAGGCGATAAACAAATTTCCTCATCCACCTGGGAGTTCCTTTGTATTTCAACATTAATCCAAGAAAGACCATCAGAGTCACGACGAATAACCCCCATTCAGGAAGGGCTGTTTTGTGACAACAAGACAAGAGAAAATGCAAGAGCGCTACGCACAAGGCCAACGGGTTTAAAAGATAATGAAATCGCATCAGGTGCTTTTTCTGGAACTGGTTAAGTCGCTTGACGGCGTTTTTTGTTTCCGGCTTTAAAGGAAGATACCGGTTTGCACCTTTGAGAAGGAGGCTGAAAAAAATGGTAAGATTGGCCGCCGCAAGGAGCCATGCGGTTGTTAAGCCTGTAAGCTCATTTCCTTCGTCTTCTTTTTTCAGCCGTCGTCTTTTACGATCGTTTAAATCAAAATTGCCTTTCCCGTTTTCGTATTGTTTGAAATGACTTTCGTTCCCTTTGTGCCCGTTTGCCATCACTGCGCTTGGCCAAACGTGGGAAGTCAGAACCATCAGGGGGATTAAAATGAGGAATATGTTTATGAAACCTTTTGTCATTATCACGAGTATGGAGGTCTTTTTCATGTTTCAAGTTTTACGGGTAGTCTTTGAAGCAACGGACATTGGCATTGGATTAGGCCCGGATTTAATCATGTCTGCGATGTATGGAAGAGCGCTTCCCTTTTTTGTAATGCCATCGTCCCCTAAATTTTTTCCAGAGGCGGATCAAATAGGCGAAAAAGATTGGCAGGGTCGAGAATAACCAACCGGCCGCATGGGATATCCGTTTTTTTGCCAATTGGCTTCAGAATGCTGCCCATTTTATAGAAAGATCCGGTGCTTTCAACTCGAATAGGGTTCCGCTTTTATACCCCTTTTGGCCGGCATGTTTTTCCGTTGCTTTTCTTTCGCCAGGCCATTTTTTCCTTTTACGCTGCATTTCGTTTTCGGTTTTACACTCATGGAGCGAGAGTTTGGAGCAGTAATATGCCGTTGGGTGCATACGAGGTTTCTGACAGATTTTTTGAGAGCCACCGCCCTACTTGAGGGCGATCTAGCGTAACACATTGAAAATAAATAAAAAGAAAAAGCTGGACATCCGATTATGCCCGAATTAATATCTCATGGGAAAAAACG
>JAQYVT010000081.1 GCA_030145345.1 Desulfobacterales bacterium | reverse complement strand
AGAATCGCCAATCTTTCGATTCAAAAAGGATATCAAATCCAAGACGAAAAGCGGCTATTGACCGAAGAGGAGGCATATGTTCAAATTGGCCATAGTGCTTCTTTGTTTCGCGCTATTTTGATATATGTCGGGGGGATTGGCCTGAAATAATCATCGGATGCGACAAAATGTATATCGCTCAAATCCCCTACCGGAAGGTTTTGAAACGGCTTCTAAGGATAAACAAGTGAGATTCAGGTCGTTGTGACCGATGCACACCCGAAGAATTAGGATTTTCCGACTCAGCAGAGAAGTAAAAAGGCAGACGGAAGAAAACACAGACTAAAATCGATGGAGGTGATGTTATGCCGGTCGATACCGTTATCGATAAAAAGATCGGGTTGATGATCCGAACCGTAACCGGAGAATTGACCTTTGAAGATATCAAATCTGCATTCGAATCATCCCTCACCCATCCGGATTTTCACGAAGACATGCACGTTATATGGGATTTGCAAAATGCAGATGCATCCAAACTCTATCAGCAAGATGTTATACGGATAGCCAGATACTTTGAGTCGCAATTAAAAAATCGTGTGGATTACAAGGCGGCCATTGTCGTTTCCCGTGATTTGGAATATGGCCTATCGAGAATGTATCAAGTTGCTGTGGCGGACTTGCCCGCAAAGATAGGAATCTTCAGGCATTTTGAAGATGCAAAAAGGTGGGTGATGGCGTCAGATTAACGCATCGTGCCCACTTTACAATTGACACGTTAGGTCAAATCTCGATGGTCTCGCAAAACGCCGGTTTTGCTCGCTCAGTTTCTTTTTTAAATGGATGATAATGTTCCAATGTTTGCTTACAATTTGTCGGCAGCGCTGTTGTTTGAGGATGCAGCGGTCTTAAGTTGAAGGTCATCCCACATAATTGATCCAGGACGGTATCTCCGTCGATCTCCCCGTGGAAATCCAGGAATACCTGCTTTCGAGATCTTTCAGACGGCTTTTCAAATAGTCAACCCGTTCCTTCAACGTCTGGTTTTGGGAGTCCGATCGAAGATCAGCTTCGGTATCGCGCAGGCGAATTCGAAGGTCGAGATACTCTCTCTCGAGATGCTGAACGCTGTTGCGAGCGTGCCAAGTGATTCTCATCAGCACATCTTCTTCCGGAATCTTTGGTTTTTTCATGGGTTTTTAACCGCCGAGTAACGATCGATCCGTGTGTTCGTCTGTTAGATCATAACCTGTTTAGCGGTGGTGTCAAGGGAATGTGGAATTGGGTGGGTGTTTGAAACCGGGTCTGATTCCAGGCGGCTCCAGGTAAAGTGTTTTCGGGGGAAAATGTCCGGGCACGGGTCAACATATGGATTTACTTCGTATTACAATACCTCAACAATCCGGTGGTTGTTTTTGATTCTCTATAGATCGATTCCGAATTCGGCCAAAATTTGACATGACCAATGGTTTCTTGATATAAAAATGGGTGTTACGCAAACCAAGAATAGATGCACCCGGGGCTCTTCCTTCGTCCATACAGTCATTTTTTCAGAATCGCTAGAAATCGATTCTATTCCAGGTGGATCCGAACCTTTTGGAGCTGGTTCGATATATTCATTTGAACTGCTACAACTCGCCCGGTTGAATAGCGGTTCGCGCACCATTTGGGTCATTCAAGAGGGCAGGCGCATTCTCCGCTATGAACGTATGTCGGCACCCTATTAACTAAGAAGAAGAGGATTTAAAACATGTCCAGCACATTCGGCACCCTGTTAAAAGTTATGACGTTCGGCGAATCCCACGGCAAGGGCGTGGGTGCAGTTCTTGACGGTTGCCCTTCCAAAATGAACCTTTCTGAAGCAGATATTCAACGGCAGCTTGATCGTCGCCGGCCCGGACAGAGTAAATTGACAACCAAGCGGGAAGAACTCGATCGGGTGACGATCTTATCCGGTGTTGAGAACGGCAAAACCCTGGGTGTTCCCATTGGCCTGTTTGTTGCAAACAAGGATCAAAAACCCAGCGACTATGACGCCATGCAATTTATTCCGCGTCCCTCACACGCAGATTACACGTATCAGATGAAATACGGAATCCGGCCGGCAAGCGGCGGCGGCAGATCCAGTGCCCGTGAAACTGTCGGCCGTGTTGCTGCAGGTGCAATCGCCGATAAGTTTTTGTTTGAAACATTTGGGATAGAAATCGTCGCCTGGGTGCAATCCGTCGGAGACGTTGAGGCGCCTTCGATCGATGTGGATGGAATTTCAAGGGAAGATGTCGATCAAACGATTGTGCGATGTCCGGACAGGCGTGCGGCAGATAGGATGATTCAATGCATTGATGAAGTTCGGGACAGCGGCGACTCCATTGGCGGTACAGTGGCTTGTGTATGTCGCAATGTACCACCCGGTTTGGGCGAGCCGGTTTTTGATAAAGTAGAAGCCAAGCTCGCCCAGGCGATGCTTTCCATCCCGGCAACCAAAGGGTTTGAAATCGGTTCAGGTTTTGCCGGTACCCGAATGCCGGGGTCCCAGCATAATGACCTCTTTATTTTAAAAGGCGAAAAATTGGGCACCAAAACCAACTTCAGCGGCGGTGTCCAGGGCGGCATCACCAACGGTGAGCCGATTGTTTTTCGGGTGGCGTTCAAACCACCCGCCACCATCGGCATGCCACAGGAAACAGTGGATTTTGAAGGCAAGCAAACGGTTCTTGAAGCCAAGGGACGCCACGACCCCTGCGTGGTCCCTCGGGCCGTGCCGATCGTTGAATGTATGGCGGCCCTTGTCATCGGTGATTTTGCACTCCAACAAAAATATCGGGAACCCCAAGGACCGTCATGAAACCCGCGCTGATCATCATAGATATGCTTAAAAATACTTTTGACACGCATCCGGATGCCTTTATATCAAAAGAAGCCTCGAAATTTGTGCCGACCATTAACCGCCTCTCTTCTATTTTAAGGGATAAAGATTTCCGGTGATATCTTTCCGTGATTCGTTTTTTGAAGATGATTTTATCTTCCAGGGAAAGAAGAAACCGCATTCCACCAGCGGCACCGAAGGCGCAGACGTAATTGATCAATTGGGGTGAAAACCGACCGGTAAGCACCTGCCCATCAAAAAAGTTTGATGCGTTTGCAACGGCAGAACCCCAAAGCGAAGAATCTTAAAAAGGATCTGAAAATTTAGCATGTCCTTTGTTACAGCGATTTACGTCGAGGCATAATGGCCAGGTATGCATTTTTCTCTGGATGTTTTTTAATGGTCGCTATTTCCACCGGGGGGGAACTGAATCCATGAAAGATCTATTAATTCGAATTGCACAAGAACTGGTTGACGATCCGGAACAGGTACAGGTTACGGAAATTGTAACTGCCCAAACAACGGTATTGGAACTTAAAGTCGCCAAGAGCGATGTCGGGAAGATCATTGGTAAACACGGCAAAACAGCCAATGCAATCCGGGTTGTACTGAACGCAGCTTCTGGAAAAGCTCGGAAAAGGTACATGCTTGAGATCGTCGATTGATGCAGCAACTTTGATCGGTGATGGCATGGACTCGACTTATAAAGCGCTAAGCTCGCTGTGCCAAATTTGTAGAACTGGGGCTAACGCCCTCAAACAGCTACAAAAATTAGGCGCCGCATTGCTAAGCCCTTTTCGACAAAAGACTCAAAAATCACGCATCCGAAGGTTTTGAAATGACGTATAGGGTTTATCTCTGCCTATCTCAGATGACAAAGGTTTTTGCGTTCGATAATATGGACTATTTCGCCAAAAGGAGAAGTTGAATGACGGATGTGTATCAGCGATTGGCAAATCATCTGGATAATCTGCCGGGCAGGTTTCCGACAACCGACTCCGGAGTTGAACTTCGGATTCTAAAGCGAATGTTTTCGAAAGCGGAGGCGGAAATCGCCCCCGGTCTGACCATGATGCCTGAGCCGGTCCCGGCCATTGCTGCACGCATGGACCGGGACCCGGTCGAGCTGGCCACGATGCTGGCGGACATGTCTAAAAAAGGACTGATCTTCCGTTCGTCCAAAGGTGGGGAAAAACACTATATGGCCGCTCAGTTCGTGATCGGTATCTGGGAATACCATCTCAATGACTTGGACGAAGATCTGATCCGGGACGTGAATGAATACCTGCCGTACTTTATGAAAGCGGGCTGGGTGAATCAGAAAACCCGGCAGTTGCGGGTAGTTCCGATCTCAAAGAGCATCCGCGCCGAGATATCGGTTATGCCCTATGAGAAGGCCGAAGAGATTGTTAAACGGCAGTCCAAGATCGTGGTGTCACCCTGTATTTGCCGCCGGGAGCACAAGATGGTGGGAAAAGGCTGTGACAAGCCCGAGGAAGTCTGTCTGGTCTTCGGCACGGGTGCCTATTATTATGAGGAAAACGGTCTGGGACGCGCCATCACGCAGGATGAGGCCCTCGCTCTTCTGAATACCGGCCTGGAAGCCGGGCTTGTACTTCAGCCGGGAAACGCCCAAAAACCGAGCAATATCTGCATGTGTTGCGGGTGTTGCTGCCAGATTCTAAAAAATCTGAGATCACTGGAGCGTCCGGCCCAAGTGGTTCACACCAACTATTATGCTGAAGTGGCTATGGAGGACTGCGATGCTTGCGAAGCCTGTGCGGACCGTTGCCAGATGGACGCCATCGAAGTGGGGGATGCGGCCCGGGTCGACCGTGAAAGGTGTATCGGATGCGGCCTGTGTGTGACCGAATGTCCTGTCGACGCAATGACCCTTAAGCAAAAGGCGCCGGCCGATCGGTATGTGCCGCCCAAAAACACATTTGAAACATATCTGACGATGGCGCGTGAAAGCGGTAAAATTTAAGCTTTCTTCAGGAAGAGAGAAGGGTCCCAAACAGTTTGTTCCTTCATCGGTTTTGGTTCTCCGCTTTAATACGAGCCGTTCGAATTCAACCTTAAACGGGAGGTTGGCATTGTGCCTCGCATTAAATTAAATCCTTTGGATCACTACCCGCATATTTACGAAACCACCATTGAAGTGACAGATTTGAATTATGGCAATCACTTGGGAAATGACACCGTGGTGGGGATCATTCACAGAGCGCGAGTTCATTTCATGAAACACCTCGGCTTCAGTGAAAAGAATCTTGGAGATGGAAAAACCGGGATTCTGCTGTCTGATCTCGTGGTTAATTATACCGGAGAGGGTTTTCTTTTTGAGGCGCTGATTGTTGAAAGCGGCATTGGCGAACTCAATACAAAGGGGTTTCGTATGTTTCACAGAATTTCAACTCGACAAAACCGGCCAATCGCACTGGCTGAAACCGGTATTGTTGCGTTTAATTTACAAACGAGGAAAGTCGTCCGGATTCCCGAATCTTTTATCCATAAAATTTCGGATTTGTGATACAAAGACATTCGATCATCTGATGGCCGGTTTTCATCCAGCGTCGTTCCTCTCCGCTGGTGCGAAACTCGAGGGATATGTTTTTAACGTAAAAATTATTTCAATTTACCGGCGGGAAATTTAAAAAATGGTTCAGATTAAATCAAAGTTAGACGAATTCTCAGCGGAGCATATCAAAATTCACATCGCCGATCCGGATCTAAACTTTTCCAAAGCAAAGGGTTTGTCCAAGGAAAAAGCCAGAGAACGGTGCAAGGATCCAATGCTGCTGTCATGGCACAATGGAAAAACCGGTGAGTTTTATCCCAGGTTCGAGTGCGGCAGCGGAGATAAACCGGCATGGGTTGTTTTTGCCGAAGCCAGAGGCGGAAATTTGACCATCGACATTAATGGTGGGGAGTATGTTTTTATCTACCTCAAGCTGTAACCCCAATTGATCGTAAGCAAAGCGACCCCGTTTAACCGGCCCGGATCGGAGAAAAATTCTTCATAAATAGATAAAAAAGGAGGATTAACGGGAGATTCACAACGGCAGTGATGTAAAATCCATATTCAAATCCAATCCTTTGAATGACGCTTCCCATTAGGGCGGAACTCAACATCATACCAAAATATATGCAGGTGTTATAGCCGCCCATTGCAAGTCCTCGCAATTCAGAATCGACGGTTTCAGCGATGAGCGCCCCGATGGATGTAAATGCCAATCCCATACTGCATCCCAATGCAATGGAAAACATCATAAAATGACCTGGGGTGCGGGACATCCCAAAGCCGACCATGGTAGCGGCAAAACCAATCATCCCGAGTGTCACAAGGTTTTTACGGTTGACCACCTTATCGCTCAGGTACCCCAAAGGAATTCGAGAAAGGGCGTTGACCAGCCCCTGGACAAAAAATACAAGCCCGATTTGACTGACGTTTAGGTTTTGGTTTTTAGCATGAAGCGGAATGAACGTAATAAACATTCCAAGACCAAAGCAGCCCCCCAGGGTAATCAGCCAGCAGCCCATCAACGGACGATTTTTGAACAATTGGCGGACGAGAGATACGGTTTTTCCTTTTTCGGAACGGGGCTCTGAACCCCATCGAGTCCGGGGTAGAAAAAAGAACACGATCCAGAAATCCAGTAAAACCAAAATGCCTGAAAGGAGAAAAACCTGAAGGAATCCCGATGCATGGGCCACAAACCCACCGACGGCGGGACCCAGGCTCATACCGCAGTACAGCGCTGTTGTGTACCACCCGTATGAACGTCCCAGATGCGTGGCCGGAGAAATGTCCGCAACATAGGCCATCATGGTGGGACCGAACGCAGCCAGGCCGATTCCGATAAAAAGATAGCTCCACATCAATTGAAAGAACGTATTGCTGAAATAGAGAAAAAATGAGGCGCCCGATAAAACCAGCAGCCCCAAACAAGCGATAAGTTTACGTCCCAGGCGGTCAGACACAAAACCCAGAGGCAGCGATAAAAAACCCGCCATGAGAAAGAAAGCAGAATTGATAAATCCGATCTGGGCTGTATTGATACCCAGGGAAGTGGCGTAAAGGGGGACGACCGGAAGCCGCATGTTGGATGCAAAATAGCAGCAGAAGGACGCGCCGCAGCTAATGACCATTAAAACCCCATAGGAAGGCAACTTCAATTTATCTTTTGAGACGTTCATCGGCACCCTGGCAGCTGAGGTACGAAACCTGACTTTTTAAGCCCGGGAAATCCGTTCCGGCGAGGATTTCCCTTGGCGGTCTTTTTTCTCGAAGTATTTCCGGAGTCCGTTGTGGATACACAACGTTTTTGTATCATCTTAAATGAACATAAACGAAATGACGATGAATAGCAAAAATAATGTATGCCGGGTTATGAAAAAGGTTCTTCTCCAATTTAGTTGGAGAAGAGGGTCCTTGAACCCTTTGGGATCACACCGGCTCAATTGGAGATGACACACTTATTTTACCCGAATTAACGACAACTAATCGGGAGATGATCCATAAAAAAGAACAAGCGTGATGGTTAATAGAAGCCGTTTCAAGACCTTTCCATGAAAGATTTTTGAGCCTGCTGCCCGCTTGGCGATGGGGCGCGTAAAATTTGGTGCTGTTTTAGGGCGATAGCCCGGGTTCTACAAATTCGGTCCCGTAATCTTCGCGAGCTTAGGGCTTTACAAAAACCTCAAGTCCACGAATGGCAGGTTTTGAAACGGCGTCTAGTATAAAGAGGGAAAGGGCACGGATTAATGGTTGTCTGCGGGCCCGAAGGAGTCTTCGAAAAGGTCGTGAATCGCTCTGCGGCCTTGGTCGGTGAGGTTTCGGGTTCCGGTTCCGACAAATGTCTTGTCTGTGATTGTGGGAGTTTCGGCGACCCAACGGTTGTCCTTCCAGGAGAACCACCCCTTGCGTTCCTGGTCATACACGCTGAGCGGCCGGTTAAAGAGCTTTGCAAGCTCAACGCCCCAGCCGGTTCCGCCTTTGACGGTGTCATCCGCTTGTATCCATCCGACTGCGATCACCTGGTAGCCGTTGTTGACCATGTGGAAAATGGACTGGATGACCTTCCGGATCTTTTCAACATTTGAATATTTCCGGCCCATGCGGGCTGAGACGATCTCCAAGCTGACATCTCCTTTGTCGAGCTCTTCCGGATCCAGCACCCGGACCCCTCTGGTCCGCTCGATATTGTGGCCCTCGAACGAAAAGTTTATCTCCTGAATTCCCCAAATTTTGGAAAGCCTCCCGAATTCGAACTCAGCGCCCTTGTGTCCGCCGCTGTATAGTGTAATATGAGAACGATCTGTCATTGTTTTATCTCCTTGTAATTAATTAAAAAAAACGAAAATTGGTGTCGCACGATACGATTTTAAAACCTTCAAAACAGCGTACCCCACCGTTTCCGGACGGGGTTGGCGATAAAGATAAGCCTTTTTATTCCGATTGCAACCAAGGATCTCGATTTTCTTCTCCACCAATTGGGTCGGATATTAAGCGGTTACGTTTGCACTTTCTGACAAAGATGTGTAAGAATACGCAGAAATGGGATTTGAATAATGGATAACAATCGTAAAAGCCGAACCCAACTGAAAAATGAAGACAGGGCCTTGAAAATGCTGGGTCAAGAGCTTGTGGATTTGTCATCTGAACAGCTTCAAAATATGGATATTCCGGATGAGGTCCTGGAGGCTGTCCGATTCGCGCGGAAAATAACGCGTCACGGGGCACGGCGAAGACAGAATCAACGCATCAGAGCGCTCTTGCGGAATGTTGACGTGGAATCCATTCAAAATGCCCTTGAAACCATCAAGCACGGCGATTATCGACAGACCCTTGCCTTTAAAAAGATTGAAAAATGGCGGGATGAACTCCGGGAAGGAAACAAAGCCCTTATCGAAGAGATCCTCAACATCTGTCCGGATGCGGAACGGCAGCGCCTGACCCAGCTTGCACGAAAGGCAAACAAGGAATATGCAGCGGGAAAGGGCGTAAAATCCTCGAGGATACTTTTTCGGTATCTGAGCCAGATTTCAGATCCTTTGTCCGTTTCGAAAACCGATGAAGAATAACCCCTATGGTTGCATTTAAATTCTTATTTACGATTCGGACTGGATCAGCTATGTCTGCGAAGCATTGTCCGGTGGGTTGTTCCGGGATAAGGTTCATGCAGATGGTTGCAAAACTTTGATCACACGATCCTCGCTGGCAAGGTCGACCAGTTCCCGAGTTTTGGCTTGGGATCCATCCGCATTGCGAACCACTTGGCACAGGGGTTTGGCGAAAGTCTTCCGACTCCTGGCTCCAGACGCCGAAACAACCAGACGGCCGGATGCCAAGCGGAGGATGGCGCCAGGGGGAAACATCCCCATCTTATTGACAAACACTTGGAATAGATCCGGGTCATAGGCCTTGCCGGTATGTGCGGCCATGCGTGCCAGAGCGTCAGGATACGACAGAATGGGCCCCTTGCCCGGCCGAAAACGGGTCAGAATATCGTAGTCGTCTGCGATGTGAATGATCCGGGCGAACAGGCTCGGGCGTCCCTTTGGGCTGTTGTAGGGGCGATGGTGCTCGGCCACAGCCAGTAGACGCCGAACTTTGGCCTCGTGGAAACCCCGCTGCCGCATTAGGGAGCTCAAACCGGCCGTGGTGTGGCGTTCGAACGGCACCCAGTAGCCGTCTTCTTTTAATGAGTAGCCCACATCGTGGAACATGGCTGCTACGCCCAAGTCGCTCAAAGTGGCATTGGAGAAGCCGGCCGCTCCACCGATAAGCAGCGATAGATTGTTGACCATCAACGTATGCCGGGCATAATGGGGCAGCCGCCGGTCGTGATCCCGCGCCAGGTCGGCGACGTTTGCAGACCGGCTGGTGTCGATCATCTCATTCACCAGACGTCGAACTGGAAGGGGGTTTGGAAGGCGGGCCGCGGCCAGGTTGCGATAGGCTTCGGCGATGATGCCCGCGCTTTGTTGATAAACCTCTTTGAGTTCACGATCCATCTTGTGAATCTTCTCTCCCTTCATACGGAAGGAGAAGATCCCCTGCAGCTCTATGGAACTCATCCCCTTTTCGTTTAATTTTCTCTGGAAAGCCCTGCGCGGGGATTTTTGGGCCGGTGGCTCCATGATCATTTCAACCAAGATCAGGATTTGTTTTTCGGTGATGACGTCGTTGAACGAAATGCCGCCGACCCGGTGCCGACGAAGATCTGCACCGATGGCTTCCACGTGCTCCGAGGCGATTTCAAACCGTATCCGGAGATCATTCACATAAACCTGGTCTTCAACACATACGAGGTGTACGGTTCCAAGCAGTTTGCAAAGGCTTCCCAGGAGGCTTCGAAAATCCTGGACCGGTTGCTCGAAGACAAGGTTATCCAGGGAATGGATGCGCGTCATACGCAGCAGGCCATAGAGAATCTTGGCAAACTGTTCCCCTTTTTCCCGCACCTGGCGCGAAATCTCCCTGTCCTCTCCGGCACGGGCCTGAGAGAGGGCTGTACCCAGCTGATCTTGCGCATTCCGAATCTCATCAGACATCGGGGACCTCCATACCCAGCCGCCTTTGGCGGACCAGAGACTTCATGCAGTGGCGGTGGAGTTCCTCGCCGGCGGTCTTTGCAGCCAGGCGGATGTATTCCTTGGCCGGGTCACCGGGAATCTGAGAAAGGCCTGTAACCGCCGCCCACTTGAGATTCTGCCGTTTCGGAAGCATCCGTTGAAGGAGTTTTCTGGGCTTGATCCACTCAACGAACTGTTCTAAGGCGCGGTCTTCCCTGATGGCTATCATGGCTGAACCCAGCGCCTCTACCTCGTGAAGATCCATCTCGTTTCCGGCGGCGTCGTGCTCCAGTCGTCGGGTTATGTTGGAGAATGCCGACGCTTCTTTATTGAGCACCAGCAATTTAAGGGCGTGCATACGCACCTCCATGCTGCTCGATTCCAGCAAATTTATCAGGTACCGGCTCACACGTTTGGAGTAGTCCCCCCGTTCCATGAGCGACAGCGCAACGCGCTGCAATTCCACATCAGTCTCGATCCCCATGTCAATGCCCACGCGAATGCCTCGGTCCAAATCGATGTCCGACACCACCCGGAGGAGGTCGGCGGCCACGGCGGCTTTTGATTGATCGATGGCCTTAACCAGGTGGTCCAGTTTATCGGAACCCATCCGTACCAGCAGATTTCGGGTCACCCATCGGGCGGTAAGGGTTCGCTCGTTATTCAAAATCTCCAGCAACATGGGAACCGGGTCCTCGGGAACCATCTCCACCAGCTCGATCAGCTGTGGCGGTACCTCCTCCAAACCTTTAGGAAAAGAGCGGATGACACGTACCAGCACATTGACGTCAGAGAAGGCCCGGAGCAGCTCCACCCGGTGTTCTTTGTCTCTTTGATTAAACGGGAGGGTTTGAACAATCTGCATCACTTCCAGAAGGGAGGAAAGTAACCCCTCGGCCGACAGAAAGTTTGACACCTCCTGGACCATTGGTATGGCGTCTTCCAGCTTCATGGGCTCGACGGGGTTTGCGGCCGTCTCTAATATCTCCTTCAAGAGCCCTACACACTGGGCCGGCAGCGCCAGGTTGGAGACCTCCGCATCCAGCTTTCGCAAGCGCTCCGAATCCATTTCAACGTATCTGATGGATGCCCGTTGGTTGTACTCGGGCCAAGGTATGTCGAAACCTTCAGGTGCGGCGGCGTATAACGCCAGGGCCGAGTCAGCGGTATCTCCGTCTGTATAGATGGCCGTATCCACGTCGACATCGTCGTCCTCCGGGACAAATCCTTCCAGCGACTCCACCATGATGTGCTTAAATCCGGCCTTCCAGAGCATGACCACAATATCGTCTTCCTGTTGTCGGATTCCAGTGTATTGGATGGAAATGATACCCAAAAACTTGGTCAACTCATTCCACTCCACATCCGGGGTGATGGTCACCTTGCGCACCCCATCACGAAAAAGCCGAAATGACAGGGAGCGCTCCCTGTCCCGATTGAGGTAGACGATCTCTGATCCCATCACCATTTCCCATGGCCGAATATCCAATACCATTTCACCATACCGGCCCAGAAAACCATAAAACTTGTCTCGCAGATCTTGTAGAAAAGAGGTGATAGCTTGATTGTCCGGTTCGTAGAGCAAAAAGGATCGTGCAGCCCTGCCAAGGGCAACCAAGGCCTCACTGGCCTTGCGCCCCGAATCGGTCATGCCGACTTCCGCCTCGATCTCTTCGTCGTCAGAGGCGGGGGGTATCGGTTGAATTTTCGGCTGCGGGAACGCAGCGCCGTTCGAATCGAGTTCTTCACGGGTAGCCTTAAGAAGGGACGCATCCGTCGAACTCGAGATATTGTCGGAGGGTGGGGCCGACCCATTCGGGTCAGAATGCGTTTCTGGATCGCTCTCATGGAAGGCATTCTTCAAAGGTATTTTTTCTCCTTTGAAGTTCAATGGGGAACCGTCACCGTTTGTCATGGCAACCACCTTGTACCTTAGCATCATTGAGATGGGTTGTTATTCCGAAACCCACTACACGAAAGGCGTTGAACTGAACCCGCGGTGCCTAGATTGTCTGGTATGTGTAACAATGTAAATCTATTAAATATTTAGATAATACAGAAGATATTGTGTGTCAAGATAAAATAACCCCATTATATTGTGGCCGGGCCCTCAATTTTCGATACAGGATGATTTCCAAGCGGAATCGCAGTTTAATGTGTCTGAAACCGATTACTATTTGAAACCCTCGGTTTCGGTGAAATTAAAAAACGACGGGCTGTTGGCCAAATTATTTTTCGCTGGTTCTGAACTTTTTGATAAATTTTAAGCCCGCTTCAGACGATTCCACTCCCTGATACAAGGCCGCACCCAGCAGAATTAAACCGAACAGGGCGTGGTTAAAGCCTTCAAATTTTGTCCAGATCACTTCTTCCGCAGCAGTGATGAGCAAAACCCCTACCAGCGGGCCCAGTATGCCCCTTGCCGGCACAATCCGGGAAGCCAGCAAGGCGGTGATGCTGAGTGTCAGACTGAACCCGGAGACCGGACTCACGTGGGAAGTCCGCGCCAGGTGAAGGAGACCGGCCATGGATGCGGGTATGGCCGAGATCATCAGACATGCCGTCTTTACTTTTCGGGTGGGGATGCCGATGGCTTCAGCGGCCGCCTCACTGGCCTCCGTCTCTTTAGAATAGAGCCCCCATCGGGAACGAGAATACAGCACGTGACCCGCAGCCGTGGCCAAAAGGAGAAATGCCGCCAGAATGTGGCAGTGAAGTTTGGATATGGTTTCAGGTATATAAAGCCCCGCTGAACCTCCGGTCAAACTTTCCAGGGTTTCGGAAAGCCTTTGAAAAATGATCAGGACCCCTAAGGTGGCCAGGGAATAGTACCCCTGGCCCAGACCGGCCAGAAGAAGGGTAATGATAAAAGCCCCCATGGCGCTCAACAGGACCGATAGGATCAACGCCGGAAAAAAAGTAATGCCCTGTGTGATGCTGATACCGAAACAGTACGCGCCCATCCCGAAAAAAGTGGCGTGTCCCAGGCTGATGAGCCCCAGAGAACGTCCCGGGATATCGAAGGATACGGCCATAATTCCGTTAATGATCAGTGAAAAAACAAAAATGCCGAGATACCCTTCACTGAAAAAGGCTGCAGAAATCACCAAAGCGCTTAAGATCACCGTCAGAAAAGATATCCGCCATATTTTCATGGCCGCCTCCGGCCTCTTTTGAGTACCAGGTAAATGACCAAAAGACTATAAACGATGGTGTCCGTTGACGTATAGGTAAAGAAAAAACCGGCAAACGACTCTAAAAGCCCCAGAAGCAGTCCGGCCACGGCCGGGCCCCGAAGGTTTCCCATACCGCCGGCCACCACGATGAAAAGCGCTTTAAGTGTCAAGTCGAGCCCGTCTCTGGGGCCCAGAGGATACAGGACGGAATAGAAAATGCCGGCCAGCCCGGCCAACATCGTGGCCAGACCCAGGGCGCTCATGGAGGTGATACCCGGGTGTATCCCGTAAAGGGATGCGGCTTCGTGATCCTGTGCCAGAGCCCGCATGGACCTACCCCGGTCGGTTTTTTTTAGAAAAAGGGTGGAAAGCCCGATGGTGATGGCAGCCATCCCCATTAAAACCGCTCTCAGGCCCGGAATTTTAAGGTCCAAAAGATTGAAGGTCGGGAAAGAAAAATAGGTGGATATGGGCTCCCAGCCCTGCCACCATACAAACAGATCCTCCAGGATGAACGCCACTCCCAGGCTTGCGATTAGAGAGGCCACAACGCCTTTGGACTGGGAAAGGTTGCGGAACGGCGTCACGATGATCAGATGCAGGATGAATCCAAGGCATAGAAAGATCGGTGCAGCCAGGACGCAAAAAACCCACGGAGAAAAAGGGTGCAGAACCAGAGCTTTTTTATAGAGTATCGCCCCCAGTACCGCCAGGCTTCCGTGGGCAAGGTTGAGAACTCCCATTATCCCGAATGCCAGCGAAAGACCTACCGCCAGCAGGGCGTACACGCCTCCAAGGAAAAGGCCGCTGATGAGAACTTGAATCACACTGGGTCTTCTTAACGTCGGTTAGCCCGAAGGCTGTTAATACCTGGATCTTGCATGAAAATTAATGAGAGTCTTTATAATCCTTAATTGCAGCGAATTTAAAAAACATCATAGGATCAGACATTTTACCCAAATGGTAAATCGGATGATGTTCTTTTTTTTCTCATCAATTTTCACCCCAAAGGGCAGGCCGGAGGCGTTCATCTGCTGTGTTATTAAGGGCTCGCAATAGCAGACTATGGCTTCGCCCTTAAGTGCCTTGCATATGAAAGCCTCCACCTCGTGCAAGATTCAGGTAATATAAAAAAATCTACAAGCCTGGATACCGGTGACGGGCGGTGGCA
>JAQYVT010000080.1 GCA_030145345.1 Desulfobacterales bacterium | reverse complement strand
ACGGTCACCCGGAAAGCCTCCATGCAGTCCAGACAGGCCGTGCGGCAGGCCATACGATCCAATCCAAACGCACGTATTGTCGTCACCGGTTGTTATGCCCAGACCGAACCGGATGAAATTCTGAAAATAGCCGGTGTTCACACCGTCATCGGTCATGGGGATAAACATAAAATTCCCGAGATTGTTCGGTCGTCCCCCATGGAAAATCACCGCCGCCCGACCCTGATCCGGCGTAACATAGCATCCGAATACGATTTCAAACAGGTCCCGGTAACGGTCTTGGGGGATAGAACCCGTCCCTTTTTAAAGATACAGGACGGTTGTAACACCTTCTGCACATACTGCATTGTCCCCTATGCACGGGGGCGCAGCCGCAGCATGGCGCCTGAAAACGTATTGGAAAACATCCGGCACCTAAAAGACGCCGGATACCATGAAGTCGTTCTCACCGGCGTGCACCTCGGCGCCTATGGCCTCGACCTTTCGCCCAATTACCACTTGGCAGGGCTGTTAAACCGAATTTATGAATCGAATCCCATCCATCGCGTACGACTCAGTTCCATAGAACCCCATGAGCTGACAGAAGATATTTTAAACCTTGTGGCGGAAACGGACGTTTTCTGTGACCATTTTCACATTCCGTTGCAGAGCGGAGATGATTCTGTTCTTAAAAGAATGCACCGGCCCTACACGCGCTCGTTTTTCAGGGATCTCATCGTCAAAATTAATTCCCTGATTCCCCATGCCGCCATCGGTTTGGATGCGCTGATCGGATTCCCGGGAGAAACCGAAAAGGCTTTTGAGAATACCTATTCACTTATCGAAGAACTGCCCGTCACGTATCTGCATGTTTTCCCGTTTTCGGTTCGAAAAGGGACACCGGCAAGTAAGTACCCCCAACAGGTGGATTCAAGAACCATCAAGGCCCGGTGTGAAAAAATGCGCACCCTCGGCAATCAAAAGAAACAGGCCTTTTACAAAAAATTTATCGGAAAAAAGGTTGAAATTCTCATTGAAAGCAAAAGAGACGAATCAACAGGTTTTTTAAAGGGAATAACATCAAACTATATACCGGTTCATATCCCGGGTGATGACGATCTTATCAATTCGATGGTTCAGGTCAGAATCGAGCAGATAGAAGACAACCATAAGGTGATCGGCACGCTTCATTGACGCTGCCATATCTATCGTATCAAAATCGAGTGAAACTCCCCGCCCTAAATCTGCCTTCCGGCATTACGGTGCAACTCGGTCAAACATAAAACGAAGAGGGTTTTTGCACCCTTATTTTATATGGAATACCTGACCATAATGGATTTGAATAATTGAATTGCGAATAGGAAACCTATAAATTTTTTAAATATAGCTTTCACATTATTCCGGCTTTCACTAATAAAGAATCCGGGCCCAGAGGATCCGGTTTTTCAAGATTAAATAAAAACTTGACAATTCGTATTAGTACCGCTAAAAAAAGATAAATTTTTTCGTGTTAATATCAAATTTTCATACAATGGCGTGTGGGGATTTTTTTAAATTTAAGACAAAGGCGTCTTTACCCTATAAGGGAGGAGACGCCTTTTTTTTTAATACTGTACAAGGAGAATCGTTATGAATTTACATCGACCGAATGCCAATGAAGCTTTACAAACAAAAAACCGATCTCGAAACGTTGCCCCCCAATCCGGTATCTGTAGCCGATGCATTGATGGCTGTAAGGGCAATTGCGATCTGTTCAGGGCTACCTTTCGTGGGCGCGAGCTCCTTTATCCGCAGCCTTTCGGAAGCGTCACCGCCGGTGCCGATAAAGACTATCCAGTTGATTACTCTCACCTTAATATTATGGGATATGCATTGGGGGCGAAAGGAATAGATCCTGATCCTGATAAGGCGACATTCCCGACCGTGGATACTGAAACATCTTTCGGTGTCACCGATAAGGTGAAGATGAAAGTGCCAATTTTTACCGGCGCCCTCGGCAGTACAGATATTGCCCGAAGAAACTGGGAACATTTTTCAATAGGGGCTGCAATTAGCGGTATCACCCTGGTGTGTGGAGAGAATGTATGCGGAATTGACCCTGAGTTGGAACTCAACGGTAACGGCAAGGTTACAAAATCTCCGGAAATGGACCGCCGTGTAAAAGAATATCGTCGTTATCATGAAGGCTACGGGGATATCCTCGTACAGATGAATGTTGAGGACACCCGTAACGGAGTTGCGGAATACGTGATTGATAAGCTCGGGGTGGAAACCATCGAGCTAAAATGGGGACAAGGTGCCAAGTGTATCGGTGGTGAAATTAAGGTCAACTCTTTAAGCCGGGCCCTGGAATTGAAAAAACGTGGCTATATCGTTACACCGGACCCGGAAAAACCCGCTTTTCAGGCTGCTTTTAAAGCCGGTCCTCTGAAGCAATTTGAGAGACACTCGCGTCTGGGATTCATTGACCAGGAAGGCTTCATGAATGAGGTTGAAAGGATGCGAAAGCTCGGTGCCAAACGTATAACACTGAAAACAGGCGCCTACCCGATGAGAGAACTGGCCATGGCCATACGCTGGTCCAGCGACGCCGACATTGACCTTTTGACCATTGACGGTGCGCCGGGAGGGACCGGAATGAGCCCCTGGAGAATGATGACCGAGTGGGGTATTCCATCGATATATCTTCACTCCATGGCCCATGAGTTGTGTGAACGCTTGGCCCAAAGAGGAAAACGGCCCCCGGACATCGCATTTGCCGGTGGGTTTTCTTCCGAGGATCATGTTTTCAAGGCCCTGGCCTTGGGTGCACCTTACTGCAAGGCCGTATGCATGGGCCGTGCGTTAATGATCCCGGGAATGGTGGGTAAAAACACTGAAAAATGGCTGCGGGGAGAAGACGGCGGACTTCCTTCGACGGTACTTAAATTTGGGTCGACCAAAGAAGAAATATTCATGAATTATGAAGTGTTAAAAGAAAAATACGGTTCGGAAGCCGAACGTCTTCCGTTGGGTGCAGTCGGAATTTTTAGCGCCGTTGATAAAATCAAGGTTGGACTTCAACAAATAATGGCCGGGTCCAGAAACTGGGCCGTCAAATACATCTGTCGAGATGACATATTTTCACTGACCGAAGAATGTGCCAAAATCACCGGCACCCAATACGTAATGGACGCTTACAGGGAGGAAGCCCTCCGGATAATCGATTCTTGAAAAAATATTTAAATTGCGATAGTCTGCCACCAGAGACGTTTTAAAATTGTCTCTGGTGGCGCCTGTCTACCCCTGGAAATATTTTTCTCGCGACTTTCCTGATCAACATCAAATCGGAAAAAAGGATGCTTCAAGAATATAATGAAATACCCGGTGAATTTTATTCACATTTAAAAGTTTTTCACGAGTTGATGTCAATCAAGGTGCGTGAGATCCTATTTGTTTCCAGTCCCTATGATGCGTTCATCTTGGAAGAAGATGGCAGCCCTGCATCAAGAATTATAAATGAATACAGTGGATTAAATCTTAGTCTGCCCCCCAGGGTGACTCGGGCGTCTTCCGCCAGGGAAGCATTGTCTCACCTAAATAAGAAAAATTTCGATATGGTTTTAACCATGCCGAATGTAGATGACATGGATGCTTTTTCATTGGGCCTGGAAATTAAGAAAATTAATCCGAGTCTTCCTGTTATTCTACTGGCTCACAATCCCAGGGAAATTTATCCCTTAACAAAAAACAAAGATCTTAAAGTGATTGACAAAAGTTTTATCTGGTCCGGCAATTCCGATCTGTTGCTCGCGCTGGTTAAAAACGTGGAAGATCGACTGAATGTTGAACGCGACACCCAGAAAGCTATGGTCCGAGTACTGATTCTGGTTGAGGATTCTCCCGTTTATTTCTCCTCTTTTCTGCCTCTGATTTACAAAGAAGTTGTTAAGCAAACCCAGGCTGTCCTTGAAGTGGGTGTCAATGAGGAACATCGCTTGCTCACAATGCGGGCCAGGCCCAAAATCCTGTTGGCGGAAAACTATGAAGAGGCTATGGAACTATGTCAAAAGTACCGGTCATTTCTGTTGGGCGTTATTTCGGATACCCGCATTCCAAGAGATGGAAAGATGGTCGATGATGCGGGGTTTGTGGTTCTTTCACAAATGAGAAAGGAAATTCCGGATCTACCCCTTCTTTTGATGAGTTCGAAATCATCCAATAAAACAAAGGCAGATCAAATTCCGGCTGTTTTTCTGGACAAAAATTCACCAAACCTTCTCGAAGAGTTACACAACTTTTTTCTCAACAATTTAGGATTTGGCGATTTTGTTTTCCGCATGCCGGACGGTACGGAAATTGATCGAGCGTCTGACCTTCGTGCGCTTGAGGCAAAGGTTGCTAAGATACCGGATGAATCGCTTTGTTATCATGCCAAGCGCAATCACTTTTCCAACTGGATTATGTCTCGTTCGGAAATCCCCCTTGCTTCCAAGTTCCGTGAGGTCAAAGCCTCTGATTTTTCAAGCGCCCACGACCTGCGGAGTTATATTATCGCCAATGTCCATGCGTTACGGAAATGGCGTCAAAAAGGTGTGGTCGCTCAGTTCAAGAGCCATAATTTCGATGCAGATATTATGGACTTTGTTAAAATCGGCCAAGGATCATTGGGAGGCAAGGCCCGGAGCTTGGCCTTCATGTCCGCCCTGCTCCATCAGAATCCGATGATTTACGAAAATTATCCCGAAATAAACATCGAAATTCCAAAAACCCTGGTTGTGAGCACGGACGGTTTTGAATCTTTTATCAAACTGAACGGCCTAAAGGATTTTGCCACCCAAAGCTTTACAAATGAAGAAATTAACGCCGTATTTTTAAAAGCAGGTATGCCCGAGTGGCTGGTAAAAGAATTGGAAGTTTACTTGGCCCAGGTGAAATATCCCCTGTCGGTGCGCTCTTCGAGTTTGCTTGAAGATGCGCAGTTCCAACCGTATGCCGGAATTTACGAAACGTATATGATTCCCAATAACCATCCCAAACTCTCGAAGCGACTTGAACATCTTATTACCGCCATAAAACTGGTGTATGCGTCTACCTATTATGAAGAGGCCAAGGCATTCTCCCGCAGTACATCAAACCAGCCCCAGGAAGAGGCGATGGGTGTTATCATCCAGCAACTTACCGGAGAAGAATATGGAGATTATTTCTATCCGGCAATTTCCGGAGTGGTCCAGTCTCATAATTTTTATCCGATTTCCAAGATGAAACCTGAAGAGGGAATTGCCCATATTGCTCTGGGACTGGGAAAGATCGTTGTGGAAGGTGGCCGAACGATACGCTTTTCTCCAAAATATCCAAGTGTTATGCCCCAATTTTCCATGGTTGATGATATCCTGGCAAACGCCCAGCGTTTTTTTTATGCCTTACAGATTCGAAATTATCCCGACGAACTCAACTTCCTGAAATATTCAAACCTGGTAAAAAGGGAGGTTGACGATGCCGAGGCGGAGTATCCTGTACAGCTGCTCGCCAGTACCTATGTGCCGGAAGAACATCGAATTCGTGATACAGGCTATATGCCGGGACCCAAGATTTTAACTTTTTCTCAGGTTTTAAAGTACAACATATTCCCTTTACCGCATTTATTGTCAGACATGCTCGAATTGGGGCGAAAGGCTATGGGATGCCCTGTAGAGATTGAATTTTCGGTAAACCTGAGTTCCGATGAAAAGAAGAAACGCGATTTCTTTTTTCTTCAAATGCGACCGATGGTCGCCGGTGGAGAAAGGTTTGAGGTTCAAATCACCCGTCAAGAAATTGAAACAGCATTTTGCCGTTCCAAAAAGGCCCTTGGGAATGGAAAGAATGAGGAAATGGCAGATATTGTATATGTTAAGCCCGATGATTTTCAACTCGGAGCCACGATACAAATGGCAGAAGAAATTGATGGGTTAAATGATAGCTTACTTAAAGAAAAACGCCCTTATCTTCTCGTTGGCCCCGGACGGTGGGGGTCCGCTGATAGATGGCTTGGGATACCGGTACGGTGGCGCAATATTTCAGGGGTCGGCGCCATGATCGAACTTAGAAATGAAGCATTAAAGGCGGATCCTTCCCAGGGATCGCACTTTTTTCAGAATATAACGTCTCTGGGTATTGATTACATTACGGTTACTGAAGGCTCTGACGATTATTTTGATTGGGAATGGGTAGGTTCACAACCTGTTATTCAGGAGACGACGTATCTACGGCATGTTAGATTGGATAAACCTTTTACCCTTAAAATTGACGTCAAGGAATCTCAATGTGTGATGTTTTATAGTTGATTAAATAAGATATAACCAGTCAAGTTTGCAAATGAACCATTAAATATACAGGAGGGTGTTTATGACGGACATTTTGAAGCTGATAAAGGATAAAGATCCGGGGGAAAAAGAATTTCATCAGGCTGTGGAGGAGGTGCTTGAGTCGGTTCAACCTGTTTTGGACAGAAATCCTCAATACCGTAAGGAAGCTGTCTTGGAAAGAATCGTAGAACCTGAACGTATCATCATATTCCGGGTTCCCTGGATGGATGATCAGGGACAGGTACAGGTCAACCGCGGTTTCAGGATTCAAATGAACAGTACCATCGGCCCCTATAAGGGTGGATTGCGCTTTCATCCGTCCGTAAACCTGAGCATTTTGAAATTTTTGGCCTTTGAACAGGTTTTTAAAAACGCCCTGACAACCCTTGCCATGGGCGGCGGAAAGGGCGGCTCTGATTTCGATCCCAAAGGCAAATCCGATAATGAGGTCATGCGCTTTTGTCAGAGTTTCATGGTCGAGCTGTTTCGGCATATCGGTCCAAATACGGATGTTCCGGCCGGTGATATCGGTGTGGGCGCCAGGGAAATCGGATATCTCTTTGGCATGTACAAAAAATTGCATAACGAATTTACCGGTGTTTTGACCGGCAAGAGCTTGGGATGGGGTGGAAGCCTAATTCGTCCGGAAGCAACCGGATACGGCAGTGTCTACTTTGCAGCAGAAATGTTGGCAACTCAAAACGAAACCCTTGAAGGCAAAACCTGCCTGGTATCCGGTTCAGGCAATGTCTCCCAATACACTGTGGAAAAAATCATTGAGTTGGGCGGCAAAGTGGTCACCCTTTCCGATTCTTCCGGCTACATTTATGATGAAGAGGGCATCGACGCTGACAAACTGACCTTTGTAAAACGGCTGAAAAATATCAAACGGGGTAGGATTAGAGAATACATTGATAAGTATTCCGAAGCGGTTTACACAGAAGCGGATACGTCTTTAGACCATAATCCACTTTGGAACCATAAGGCAGACTGTGCTTTCCCCAGCGCAACGGAGAATGAAATCAACGAAAAAGATAGCATGAATCTTATGAAAAACGGGGTCAAACTGGTCTGCGAAGGTGCCAATATGCCAAGTGTTCCGGAAGCCATCAACATTTTTTTGGACAATAAAATCCTCTATGCTCCCGGTAAAGCATCCAACGCCGGGGGGGTGGCCGTATCAGGGTTGGAAATGGCTCAGAACAGTATGCGATTGAGTTGGCCGGCGGAAGAAGTCGATCAACGTCTCAAAATGATCATGAAAAATATCCATCAGACCTGTCTGGATGCGGCGACAGAGTATGGCAAGCCCGGCAACTACATGGCGGGGGCCAATATCGCCGGATTTACCAAGGTGGTGAACGCCATGCTGGATCAAGGTCTTGTTTGACAAATTGACACGTTCAGACTAAAGGAGATTTTAAAATATGAAAAGGCAGGGTTTTTCACCCTGCCTTTTCATTCCTTGTCCATCCGGCAGGCTATAACCTAATAAATTTCGGGAGGTTAGGGGTACCGACGTCCCTTTTATAATCCGTTTTCCATGTTATTTATAACCTTCTGCTTGCGACACCTTCAATGTCCGTGATATGGTGCTGACGTTTTAGGTGCGGAAATTTTTAACTCGCTCGTCCGATAAAAAATCGGTAGTATTCCATTTAAGGAGGGGTTACGTATGGGAGGTTTTTTTGGCAATATTTCTAAAGAGGACTGTGTAAAGGATCTGTTTTATGGAACCGATTATCATTCTCATCTCGGCACGAAACGAGGGGGATTGGCCACCAAACATTCCAAAGGATTCGCACGTTCCATTCATAATATTGAAAACAATTACTTCAGATCCAAGTTCGAAGCAGATCTTCCCAAATTGCATGGCAATAAAGGTATCGGCGTTATCAGTGATTACGACGCTCAACCGTTGATCTTTGGATCCCACCTGGGAAGATTCGGTATCGTTACGGTTGGGAAAATAAACAATATTGAGGAACTTGCCAAAAAAGCATTTCGAAAAAAAATCCATTTTTATGAAACAAGCGGTGGAGATTTGAGCCCGTCCGAGATTGCGGCAACACTCATCTGTGAGGAAGATTCCTTTGAGGACGGCATAGAAAATGCCCAGGAAGCCATTAAAGGTTCGTGTTCTCTCCTTTTGCTAACGGAAAATGGTATTTATGCGGCCCGGGATAATTTAGGAAGAACCCCCATCGTTATCGGCAAGAAAGAAGGTTCCTATGCCGCGTCTTCAGAAACGACTGCCTTCCCAAATCTTGGCTTTCAAATTGATAAATATCTGGGCCCGGGGGAAATCGTTTTTATGACGGCCGACGGATATGAGCAGCGAAAGAAACCCAAAGAAAAAATGCAGATTTGTGCGTTTCTTTGGGTATATTATGGGTTTCCCGCCTCGAGCTACGAAGGAATTAATGTGGAAACGGTACGATACCGGTGCGGTTCGGCCCTCGCAAAGGATGACGATATTGAAATAGATTGCGTTTCAGGAATCCCTGATTCTGGAATCGGACATGCCATCGGCTACGCGAATGAGAAAAATATTCCCTACACCAGGCCGTTTGCCAAATATACGCCCACATGGCCGAGAAGTTTTATGCCCCAGGATCAGAGTATAAGAGATCTTGTTGCCAAAATGAAACTGATCCCCATCAAAGAATTAATTGAGGGGAAAAAGATTCTTTTTTGTGAAGACTCCATTGTCAGAGGAACTCAACTGCAGGATAATGTACAGGCATTGTTCGACTGTGGTGCCCTGGAAGTGCACATGCGGCCGGCCTGCCCCACGCTGATATACCCCTGTGAGTTTCTCAGTTTTTCAACATCTCGATCGACAATGGATCTTGCGGGACGCAAAGCAATATCGGAACTCGAAAAAGGAGAAGATGCGTTTTTGGATGAATACGCAACGTCAAATTCAGAAAAAAATGCGGCAATGGTGGACAGAATACGGCAGCGGTTGAGACTTACTTCTTTAAAGTATCAAAAATTGGAAAATCTTGTAAAAGCCATCGGCCTTCCAAAAGAAAAATTATGTACCCATTGCTGGGATAGAAGCAGTTATTTTTAATTTGAGAAAAAGCACCGAAATTTCTAACAACACTTCTTTCGTCCGGCGCCCACCCCATTGGCAAACAACACCGTAAAACCGACCCCCCACCCGCCAAAAATGCGGGGGGGAGAGGGGGATCGGCAATTTAATGAATACCATACAGGTTACCGTAACCGTTCAGCCGCCATTCGGGACTGAACGGTTACACAATTTGTCAACGCAACCCATAGATTTTCATCTATCAAACCAGGCGGTTAGCACCTTCCTGCGATCACGTCCGCATCATCCGGAATCTCGCTGATCACATGATGTTTTGGGGGATAACTCTCTTGAGTCATCAGGCTGACGACGACCATGACAATAAGACCGACAATCGGAGGAATGATTGTATCCAAACCGGCCAAATGCTCGGGAATCGTATAGAACAGAATCAATCGAAGCAGGGAACCGATAATAACCGCTGACAACGCCCCGGGCGTATTGGCCTTCTTCCAATAGAGGCCCAGTGTCAGTGGAACGAGACATCCTGCAAACACCACGTCAAAGGCAAGAACCAGCAAAATTCCCGGCTCGGGTTTGACATGGGCCAGATAGATGGCAAACCCAACCACCGGTATTGCCATGAGTCGGCTGATGATGAGCAGCTTTTTGTCGGAAATCACCTTTGCCTCATCATTCGCATTAGGACTGGGCATACTGCATCCAGCAACCGGCAGCTGCGGTGCTGGTACGCCGTTTTTCCATTCTGCCCACAACCGAAAAACGTTTTTCTGGAGTACATTCCTGCCCAGCACGGTGGATACGCCCAATATCCCGCCATCAGCAGTGGATGCACCGGCACCGATAATACCGCCCATGATAAACAGGCCGAAGATAAACGGAACGGAAGTCATTGCAATGGAAGGCAGAACCATTCTGGGATCGGAGATTTCCGGAAGAAGCTTCAAGCCCATCAATCCGATTCCCGAACAGATCAAACCGGTAAATACGGTAAACCCTGCGCCATAGAAACAGCTGATTTTTGCTGTTTTTTCGTCTCTGGCAGCAAAGACCCTTTCCATGAAATCCAGAGCGACGATATCCCCCAGCCCCAGAGCCAGAATGCCGGCCCAATTTAGAAGTGCCCCGTTCTCCATGGAGGTTAAACCGCTCAAGTCCATGTATCCGGCAGGAATCGACCCTGCGAAAAAATCCCAGCCATGGGTATACAGCAGCCATACAAAACATCCCACAAATCCTAATATGGCAGGATATATTTGAACGATGTCCGTGGCGGCGCACGCGTAGAGACCTCCGGAAACGGTGTATATAAATATTCCAAGCGATATGATGAGCAGCGCCCAAGTATAATCGATCTCGAAAACCATGGAGATTATCCAGGCGGAACCGGCAAAGTTACCGGCAACCAGTATGGCAAAGCTAAAACCCATTAACAGTGAAACGATGATTTCCGTTAACCAATTGTATCTTCTAAAGTAGAAATCGGGCAGTGTTAACAGGTTCATTCGATTCAGCGGTGCCGCATAGAAAAGCCCGGTCAACAGCAGGCACAGGGCCAGGCCGAGGGGGAATTGAAACCCGGCCCAAAATCCGCCCAGATACACCCCGGTGGCATTTCCCATGGTGGCGTTGGCATCCAACGATTGGGCTAAAAGCATGGATCCCACCAGGAAAAAAGGGAGACTCTTACCACAAATGATGTAGCGTTTACCGCTCCCTTTAACCAGGAAATACGTGCCGATGCCCAGTGCGAAAAACATTAAGATAAAACAAATAAGGCCGATACCCATAGGTGTCATAATTTAAATTCCTCCTAAATTTTTTAATTGAGCTAAATGAAACGCAATGCAGTTTGCCAAGATAAGATAAATTTTCAGAGTTATGGAAGGGACGTCAAGCACAAGGGATGAGCAAAAAAGAGTGACTGTAGAAGTGTTTCTTTCTCCACAAAAAAACGGGTAACTATGATGGCTAGGGGTCGTTAAAATTTTTCTTCCTCCACAAAAAAACAGGTGGATGAAACGGACACGGACAATTTTATCCGGCAGTGCCTGTCACTACGTTTTAAAACGTATCGATATCATATAAAAATATCTCATACTCATACAGAAATCACAAAACCTTGACAGGCAAATGGATCAAATCCCTTTGTCCCAAGAACGTTCATCTCCATCGTTTGATCGAAACCACAGGGATAAGATCCATTTTACCTGTCGGATTTTTCCAAATTTGTCAATGAATTGGAAAACCTATCCGTTTGTTAATGTTTATATTAATAACCTTCGATCTGTTTCGGGAAGTAATCTTCGTATTCCCCTCTCTCGCCCTTCTCGCCGGTGTCTCGCTCGATATCGAGCGTGGTGCAGTGCAGGGCGCCGCCGAATGGGATCACCTTTTCGTACGGAATCGGAATCACTTCCACGCCCAGCCCGTCGAGCTGGTCCATGAAAGCTGTTTCGCCGGCTTCCACACACATCACGTTATCGTCAATACTGAATGTATTAAGGGAGATCCAGGATTTACCCTCGTACAACCCGGTCAGGTAAATGTCGTTCTTGTGAACACGGGTTGGCCGGGCGCCCATCACGACTTCCCAGTCGTTCTGTTTGAAGAGCTGGATGAACCCTTCATCAACCGGGGGCCAATCCGGGTTGAGGATGACCAGACCAGGCCGCGGCGTACACATGTTCACGTCGATGTGCCACGGGTGGAAGTTGGTCGGCCGGTCACTGTTGATCGGCGTATCAAACGTTACGGCGTGGAAACGGAATCCGTGCTCTCTGCAGAACCGCCGCAGCCAATCTTCGCCCGCCTTGTTGCCGACTGCTGAGCGCTGGTAGAACATATCTTTGCCGAGGCTCCAGATGTCAGCACCGTCCCAGAGGGATTCCCAGGGGAATTCCCCGTTTTTTTGCTGGAACTGGCCCGCCAGCAACATCTCCCGCTGTTCTTCGTCAGTTCGGTTTTCTCGGTCGTGATAGTAGTCCATGTCGTAGTCTTCATCTGTCAGCATCGGGAAGGGACATGACGTGTGAAAACAGTTGGAGTCTTCCTTGGCGAGTAGGTTGAAGTACGGCCGCAGGTTGAACCGCTCAAAAACGCGGGTCCGTCGAACCGTTGGCGCGTCGACAATGACGTGGCCGTGAACCAAACTTACGTCACGCACATTGTTGACCCCGTGCATGTTCAGCTGTCCCCAGCCGATGGGACTCATGAACGGTCGGTTCATCATCATCGGCAGAATCGGGACTCTGTCAACGAGAATTCCCCGTTTTTCGAACTGGCTCACGAAATAGTTCATCTGCTCGTTGGCTGCATCCACCATGTCTTGGGGAAAAGGCATATGACTGGGTAGCTTGCAACCAGGAACATTGTACCGCCAAGCCCATTCGGCGGCCGGCATGTTGGTTCCCTCCGGTCTGCCGACGAGGACCCGCTTCAACGAGGAGAACTCATCCGGAGACCATACCCTGAATGGTTCCCCCTCCCGCTGTGATACAACCATCGGCTTAACCGCTGGTTGTCCTTGGAGTACCACATCGTACTCTTCCTTCTTGACTTTCGGTTTCGATTTTTCCATCATTACGGTACCTCCAATCTTACATCTTGTTGTTGTTGCACCCCATTGTGCATTGTTACATTGTTCTGTTCCTCCGACCAAGATGACCACCATCTTAGCGTATTACTGACATAAAACGACCTAATATCTAGCTGCCATACCGACACTGATACCATCAGTCTCCCAGGGTCGCCACCATCACGGCCTTGATGGTGTGGATCCTGTTCTCGGCCTCGTCAAAGACAATCGATGCCTCGGACTCAAAGACTTGTTCGGTCACTTCCATGCCTTCCAAACCGAATTTTTGGTAGATCTCCTCACCGACAACGGTATCCCGATTGTGGAACGCAGGCAGACAGTGCATGTATTTCACCTTCGGGTTCCCGGTGAGATCCATGGCCCTTTGATTGACCTGGTAGGGTGTCAAAAGCTCGATTCTTTCTTTCCACACCTCTTCCGGCTCACCCATCGAAACCCAGACGTCCGAGTAAAGAAAATCGCAGTCCTTGACGCCGGTCTTCAAGTCATCCGTGATCAGGAGCTTGGCGCCGGTTTCAGCAGCAATTTTACGGGCCGCGTCCACGATGTCGCCTTCGGGCTGAACCGACCGGGGCGCAACCGAACGAAAATCCATGCCCATCTTGGCAGCACCCACCAAAAGAGAATTGCCCATATTATTCCGGGCATCCCCCAGGTAGGCGAACTTGACCTGGTGCAACGGTTTGTCGGAATGCTCCATCATGGTCATAAAATCCGCCAGGACCTGGGTGGGATGGAACTCGTTGGTGAGCCCGTTCCATACGGGAACGCCGGCGTATTTCGCCAGTTCTTCCACTTTCTTTTGGCCGAAACCGCGATACTCGATACCGTCGTACATCCGGCCAAGAACCCTGGCCGTATCTTTCATGGTTTCCTTGGTTCCCAACTGAGAACCCGTCGGCCCCAGGTAGGTCACCTTTGCGCCCTGATCGTAAGACGCAACTTCAAAGGCGCAACGGGTCCGGGTGGAGGCTTTTTCGAAAATCAAAGCGATATTTTTTCCGGTCAACCGGGGTTGTTCTATTCCGGCATATTTTGCCTTTTTCAGATCGATGGAAAGATCCAGCAGAAACCGGATCTCCTGTGGGCTGAAATCCAAAAGCTTCAAAAAATGCCTGTTTCTTAAATTAAACGCCATCGTCGACTCCTTTCACAGATAATCCATTCAACGAACTCAAACTTGGGGGCGGTGCCAATGGAACCGCCCCCATATATAAAGGGTTATGACTTAAAACAGATTGTGTTTTTTGCCAAAATCGGCCAGGACCTCTTCAAAATTCGGTGATCCGATTTCCTGCAAGTCATAAAATACCCTTGTATTCGGTTTGTCGATCTTTAGAATCCGGTTCAGATCGATGGGGGTGGCCACGACAACCGCATCACATTCGGTATTGTTGATGGTGGTTTCCATGTCCTTTAACTGCACCTCGCCGTACCCCATGGCCGGAAGCAGCGTTCCGATTTCAGGATACTTTTCAAACGTCTCCGTCAATCTGCCCACCGTGTACGGTCTGGGATCCACCAGCCCGGCTGCGCCGAACTTTTCAGCGGCAACCACACCGGCGCCGATCTTCATCTCACCGTGGGTGAGGGTCGGACCGTCTTCCACCACCAGAACTCTTTTACCCCTGATCACCGAAGGATCTTCGACTTTAATGGTAGACGCCGCGTCAATCACGATGGCGTCCGGATTTACGGCGGCCACGTTTTTTCTAACAATGTTGATATCGGCGCCGTCTGCACTGTCTATTTTGTTGATCACAACAACATCCGCCAGCCGCAACGTGGTTTCTCCGGGATAATAGGTCAGTTCGTGACCCGGACG
>JAQYVT010000079.1 GCA_030145345.1 Desulfobacterales bacterium | reverse complement strand
GAGGTATCTTCCCTATTGCACAAGGACAGTCTCGATATGACCGACGAAGACCGCCGGTTGATTTTCGACAGGGTTGCATCGGACGACCATCGAAGAATTGTACTGACCCACGGAACAGATACCATGATTCAAACCGCCAAACAGCTGAAAACCATTCCCGACAAAGTCATGGTGCTCACCGGGGCCATGGAACCGGCCCGGTTTAAATACAGCGATGCTGCCTTTAACATCGGTTGTGCCGTTGCTGCGGTTCAGATACTGGATCCGGGTGTGTATATTGCCATGAACGGTCGGATTTTCGATCCGGACAGGATCCGGAAAAATAGGAAACAGAATTGGTTTGAAGACGCTTGACGAAGTGACCCAAAGGGTTCCAGGATTCGAGGGTTCAAGGGTTCGAGTGACCCGCCACAAAACAGGCGGATAAAAATGCTAAAAAATTACAACGAGTTGAAAGTCTGGCAAAAATCAATGGAAGAAAGGCAACCATGGATTACATTCGGATGCGTTACATATCTTGGAGTTCTGTTTGCGAATTGGAAACACAAATATTATTAGCAGGGGATTTAGGTTTAATTGAAAAAAGTAAATTGGGTACACTAAAAAAGATATCGAAGAATGTTAAAGATTCTGATAAAGTCTTTATAAAACAAACCCTTGAACCCTCTATGATCACACCGTCTCAATTGGAGATGACCCACTTATTTTAACTAATTAACTACAACTAATCGGGAGATGATCTAAAAATCTTTAGGGGTCATCCGGGTCAGAATTCTTTGTAGATCCTGGCCAGGGGGTGGCCGGGGGCGTTGATGGCCAGATCCAGAAAGTATCCGTAGGGGGTTTGATCCACCGAATAGCCTGCATTTTGAAGCCGTTTCTGGCTCCGGTCCAACAATGCCCGGGCTTGGGCCGGGTCGGCCTTTTCTTGCCCCAGATGGGTGAACGAATGCAGAACCACCCGGGTGATTTCCCATTTCCGGGCCAGCCACTTGGCGTTTTTCACCAGCTTGGTTTCAGCAGAACTGCCGTCTTGGACATCCTTGGGCTCAATGTGTACAAACGCCACCACCGCATCACGGTTTTCAGCAGGTTCGGCGTCCGGAACCTCCGGAAGGGTTTTAATGGCCGGCGTCCAGTCAAAACGATCACAATACCAGAATAATACGCGCATGGATGGTGGGGGTCCTTACCTCGAATGTTTTATTTAATCTTGAAAAACCGGGTCCTCTGGGCCAGGGCAGAAACAATTGGCTATGCCATCTTGATCGGTTAAACTGGAATATTGGAATAATGGAGTGTTGGAGTAATGGGAAAACCAATTTTTTCAACCCAATACTCCAATGCTCCATCACTCCATACATTTCTCTCACTACTCCATCACGCCATCATTCCGACCGGCATATACGGTAGACTTCACCCCTCTGGAGTGCCACCAAAGCCGGATCCTCTGGGTCCGGATTCTTTACTGAAATTCAGGTTAGCCCATAAATACGGACAACACGTCTTTTCTTGCATTGACATGTTGTATGGTCACCTGGATCAGATCCTCGGGATACAAATCGATGCCGCTCGATTCCGGCAGGTCCTTCTCTATCATGTATTCGGAGATCAGTATTTGATAGGTGTTTCTTTTTTTGTAGAGTACCACCGCCTCTTCTTTCTGTCCGATTCTTTTTTCAAGATATTTCAACAGCCAGTAGCGGTGGCGGTTATTCTGGATTTTCATTGCGTGCCGCATGGGGAGTTCGAGCACCTGAATCATTCGCTCGATTTCTTCGGGGGTCGACGGTGCCTCCAGCCCCAGAACGGCCCGTATCTGCCGCTGAGTGGCAAGATCGAAGTATTTTCGAATGGGTGATGTTGCCGTGACATAGGCATTCAATCCCAATCCCGAATGATTTTCAGGCTCGGCGCCGAGCATAAAACGGCTTAACATCTTTCGCTGCATACAGTTCTGGAACAGTGTCCCCTCCACACCTTTATAGAGTCTCTCCCGGGGTGCTTTCTGAGATCGGTATATTGCGGGAATATTGTGTTTTGCCAGGAACTTGGCCATCAGCCAATTGGCCATGATCATGATCTCGGAAACCAGCATCCGAGCGGGGCTTTCCCGGTTGATCCTGCTCACGGTGATGTCCCCATTGTTGCCGACCCAGACATTGATGTCCGGGAGGGTTATCTGGACCGCCCCGCCCGCCAGTCTTTTCTGCCGGAATTTTTCGGCGATATCACGGAGGATAATGATTCTTTGATCGTCGTCGGCAATGGTGTTGACATCGTAATAGGTCAGCCGGTGCTCGACCTCGATCATGCTCGGAACGATTTCATAATCGATGATGTCGCCGAACCGGTCTAAATTTGCCAGTATACTGATTGCAGGACGCGGTTGACCGGCTTTGAGGCTGCAGAGATCTTCGGCAAGACAGGTGGGCAGCATGGGAATCTTCTGGTCGGGCATATAAATGGAGCTTCCCCGGGCGATGGCTTCCCGGTCGATGAGATCTCCTTTTTTGACAAAGTGTCCCACATCGACGATATGGATGCCCAGACGATAATGATCGCCATGATCCTCGATACTGATGGCATCATCGAAATCCAGGGTCGACTGACCGTCGATGGTCATCGCGGAAAGCATGGTCAGATTTTTCCGTGGGCCGGTGTCTGTGGTGCGTTGGGCTGAACGGACCCGTTCTGTTGCAAAATCTGTGACCTTTTCAGGGAAATCGGGTGATATATCATACCGGTGGAGGTCTGTATTTTCGTTTTCATCGAACACCCCCAGTTTTGCCAGAACCTTGAATATCCCTTCGTCAGGATCGATGCCCGCTCTTGCGAGGATGGCCTTGCCCAGGTCGTAGTGCTCGCTCTCCTTCTCGAAAAGGTAAAATGATTTGAGCAGGTTGACAATTTCCATTTTATCCTCGGGTACCGAGGGATGATCCTCGTTGACCCTGCCGGCCAGCCAGTCACCGCCTTCTTGGACCATACGGTTCCTGCGGGCGGCTTCCTTTTCTTGGGCGATTTTTTGTTCGACGTGCTCCGGGGTATTCGGGAAAAAACAATCGAAATTGAATTTAAAATAGAGCTTGTTGTTAAAAAAAGCCCGCTGTACGGATGACTCGTGATCGCAATTGGGCGTGTCCGGAAAGCAGAGTTCCGTCATGGTCTTCAGATCGATCCATTCTTGTTCCGTATTTAAAACTTCCCACAACTCCTGGATGTCGATGCTGCCGATCAAGGCATTTCGCCGGGCGGCGATCTCCTTGAGCGAGTCGACCATTTTATGCCGCCCCATGGACAGATCGAGACGCATATTGCAGGTGTGGGACAGACGTTTGCGGGATAGGTTGACTTCGCGGTTGGTTTCGGTTAGAAGTCTAAGTCTTTGATTTTTAACTTCCAATACCACCGAACATATTATTTTTTGGCGGTCGATATATTCAACGATGCTGCCTTGTTCCATAATCAAACATCATAGCAATCGAATTTGCGAAAGTCAACGCAATGACCGTTTCGAAGGTTTTTCGATTTTTAGGTGAAATATGGGGGCAGCATCAATTTTTCGACGAATATTTGACCGCTATCAGATTCTGTTATAAAGTGTGTTGATTGTTGAAAAAATGAAATCCTTATATTTAATAAAGCCGTATCTCGTCGAAAAGCGACGGTTCATTCTCCTGGGTCTAGTCTGTCTGGTGGTGGTCGATTTTCTCCAGCTTTTCATCCCCCGCATCATAAAATGGGCCGTCGACGATATTGCCGAATATCGAATCGACACTGTAACGCTGCTGACGTATGCCCTCTACATCGTCGGGATTGCCATTATGATCGGTGGGTTTCGGTATCTGTGGCGGCGGTGTCTCATCGGCACGTCCAGACGGGTGGAAGAAGGTTTGCGCAACCGGCTTTTTTCCCATATTCAAACGCTTTCAGCCGCCTATTTCGTTAACGTCAAAACCGGCGATCTCATGGCACATGCCACCAATGATATTCAACACGTACGAATGGCCACCGGCATGGGCATGGTGGCCCTCACCGACGCCGTTGTCCTGGGTGCCGCGGCCATCGGCTTTATGGCCTACATCAATGTCCGGCTCACCGCTTTTGTCCTGATCCCCATGCCGATGATCGTCTTCGGGGCACGCTTTTTCAGCAGAAAAATGCACCGGCATTACGGAGCGGTGCAGGGGTCTTTTTCGGAACTCACCGAAGTCGTGAGAGAACGCTTTGCCGGTATTCGCATCATCAAGGCGTACAACCGGGAACAGGACGCCGCCGCCAAGCTCGAAGCCGTTTCGAAAGATTATATCGGGAAAAATTTAGGTCTTGTTAGAATTACCGGATCTTTTTTTCCCATGATGGTCTTTTTTTCGAATCTAAGCCTTGCCATCGTTCTCTTCCTCGGGGGCCGGCAGACCATCACCTTTACCATTACCCCGGGGGATTTTGTTGCGTTTATAAGTTATCTCGGCATCTTGACCTGGCCCATGATGGCCACGGGATGGGTCACGAACCTCATCCAGCGGGGCAAAGCATCCCTGGACAGGATCGATAGAATCATGCAGACAGTGCCGGAGATCAAGGATGCCCCCGGGGCGATCCCGTTCAAACATACGGCCGGGGCCATAACATTCGAGAACGTTGCATTTTCCTACGCCCCGTATGTTCATGAATCCGATATATTGTCGGCCCTCGACGGGATCGACATACCCATAGATCCGGGGAAAATCCTTGGGATCGTGGGCCCTCCGGGAAGCGGCAAGTCCACCTTTTTGAGCCTGATACCGAGGATATTTGATGTGTCCCGGGGCCGGGTTCGGTTGGACGGGGTCGACGTCCGTAAGATTCGGATTCGCGACCTTCGATCGAAAATTTCATTTATGCCCCAGGAGCCCTTTCTGTTCGACGGTACCATCCGGGAAAACATCACGTTTGGCAATAACACCATAAAAGATTCCCAATTGATACACGCGGCCCGGAAAGCATCCATCTATGATACCATCACCGCTTTTCCAAACGGTTTTGAAACCCTGGTGGGAGAAAAGGGGATTGTCCTTTCCGGCGGCCAGAAACAGCGGATCGCCCTTGCACGTGCACTGCTCCGGGATTCAGCGATTATGATTCTGGATGATCCCATCAGCCAGGTGGACATGAAAACCGGCGAGGCCGTCATCCATACCATCCGGTCCATGGCCGGCAAAAAAACCATCATCATTGTTTCCCACCGGCTTTCCGCACTCCGATTCGCCGACCGGATCATTACCTTTGAAAACGGCCGTATCATCGAGTCCGGCACCCATTCGGAATTGATGGCGCACCATGGATACTATGCAAAAACATTCCGGTTCCAGGAGATAGAAGAGGAATATGCGTACTGATTTCGGTTATTTCGAGGAAAAGCAGCTGGGCAAGCCCTATGACGTGAAATTATTGGCCCGGCTCTACCCGTATACCCGGCCGTATAAGCTGCTGTTGGCGGTCTCCATCGTTCTGGTTGTTTTTATAACCCTTCTGGATCTTTCCCTTCCCTATGTGACTAAGATCGCCATCGACCGATATATCGTCCCGAAAATAGAATCCGCCGGGGGAACGGGGAACAGCCCGGTTGAAGGGAACATCCGGTATTTAAAGGCCGATTTAACCGACCCGGGGATCCGAGCCGTGGTTGAAAAACATCCCCGTCTTTTCAAAATTCACGGGGCTTCGGCCATGGTATCTTATGACGATCTGCCGAAACTTGCGAAGAAAGATCTCGGGGTATTGCGCAAAGACGATCTTGCCGGTGTGACATGGATCACGGCGGTTTTCCTGGGCATTGTATTGATCAATTTCGTTTTCAATATGGCCCAGGTCTTGATCATGGAGTATACGGGGCAGATGATCATGCACGATTTGCGGGTGCGCCTGTTCAACCACATCCAGGGGCTTTCGGTTTCATTTTTTACGCGAAATCCGGTGGGCCGTCTGGTCACCCGGGTGGCCAATGATGTTCAGAACATGCACGAGCTGTTCACTTCCGTTATTGTCTTCGTGTTCAAGGATCTTTTTCTGCTGGTGGGGATCGCGGTTGTTCTGATGGGCATCAATCTGCGGCTTGCCCTAATTTCTTTTACCGTCATTCCCTTTGTCCTCTGGGCCTCCATTTATTTTTCGGGTCAGGCCCGGGACGCTTACAGAATATTACGGTTGAAGATTGCGGAGATCAACACCCGATTTTCCGAAACCATCGGCGGCATCCGGGTGGTCCAGCTCTTTTTGCAGGAGCGGCGAAATTATCTCGATTTTAAACATCTCAATCATGAACATTATCTGGCGGGTATGCGACAAATTCATGTTTTTGCGGTGTTTATGCCGGTGATCGAAATCCTGGGTGCGGCGGCCATCGCCGTTGTGATTTTTTACGGCGGCGGCGGTGCCCTGGCCGGCACCATAAGCCTTGGCGCCCTGGTTGCGTTTATTTCCTATATGAAGATGTTTTTCCGGCCCATCCGAGACATCGCTGAAAAGTACAACATTCTTCAAAATGCCATGGCATCGGCGGAACGGATATTTTTGATTTTAGACAGCACGGAAACCATCCCGCTGCCGGTTTCCGACGGAAAATACGATCCTGAAACCGGATCAAAAATTGTGTCGGGGACTTTGGATAAAATTTCGGAAATTTCCATGGAAAATGTTTCGTTTGCCTACATCAAAGATGAAACCGTACTTAAAAATATCTCCTTCAGGATAACGGCCGGAAAGACCCTGGCAGTGGTCGGTCCCACCGGTTCGGGAAAAACATCCATCATCAACCTGCTCATCCGTTTTTATGACCCGACGTCCGGAGGGGTTTTTCTCAACGGGATCGATGTCAAGAACATCGATCCTGCGGCGATACGGGCCAAGATGGCCCTGGTCATGCAGGATCCTTTTTTGTTTTCAGAAAGCATACGGAGAAACATTACCCTGGGGAAGGGCGATATTTCAGAAGCGGCCATGCAGCGAATTTTAGAGGATTCAAACTGCAAAACGTTTGTAGACCGGTTGCCGGACGGTCTCGATACGGTACTCTCGGAGGGCGGGGGGTCCATCTCAAGCGGTGAACGTCAGTTGATTTCCATTGCACGGGCGTTTGCCCGGAATCCGGACCTTATCATACTCGATGAGGCGACATCGCATATCGATTCAGAGACCGAACACAAAATCCAGGAGGCCCTCGACACCCTGATGGCCCACCGAACATCCATCGTCGTCGCCCATCGATTGTCCACGGCCCGGGACGCCGACACCATTTTGGTGCTCAACAGGGGACGGATCATCGAAGCCGGAAACCACGCCGAGTTGATGCAGCTCAAAGGTTTTTATTTCCGATTGAATCAGTTGCAAGGCTAAGGGTAAGGGGCGGTGTAAAAATAATTTGCCCGTGTGATCCATCGGTTTGGGATCCTCGTTGCCCGGTTTCTGTTGGCAAACACCTCGAAATAGTGTGCGATTACTTGTGGTTTTGCTTCTTCTGATCGACCCGAATTTGGGTGCCGATTCCGCGGAGTTGTTTTTATGCAAGTGCTAAGTGTATTTTTCTATTGACAATATTTATTTTTTTTGCATTATTGCAAGGAATTAAATCGGGGGGAAAGATAAGGACGTTAGATCCTTATAATTAATACCGTAACCAGCGGATTTGCTATGGGGGCAAGGTTGCGATCCTATTCCTTGGGATAAAATTCAGCGGGTTTTATCGCCGTCGTCGTTTGACATTCAATTGAAATCCGGGTGTTGACGGTTGCCATTGAAAATTGACTTGCCCACATATTCGGATCTTTTTTGGGTCATCATCAAATCACCCTTTTTAGAAATGCCCATTGACTGAAGCTTAAGGAACCTCGAGGCGGATACCTGGTTCCTAAATTTTATTAACCTAATAATCATAGAGGAGGATTGAGTAGATGGCTTACAATGCGGTAGAAATGCAAGATTGGCAGATATCCGAAGCGGCCGAAGAGAACATGCCCACTCCCGATGAATGGGCGGAAAAGCTCGGCATTCAAAAGGACGAAATTCTGCCCATGGGAAGATTGTGCAAACTGGATTTTTTGAAAATCATGAACCGGCTCAAGGACAAGCCGGACGGCAAGTACATTGAGGTGACTGCCATTACCCCTACACCGCTGGGTGAAGGAAAGAGCACCACCACCATAGGTCTCATGGAAGGTCTGGGCAAGCGGGGAAAGAATGTGGGCGGCTGTATTCGTCAACCCTCGGGTGGGCCTACAATGAATATTAAGGGAAGTGCGGCCGGCGGCGGCAATGCCCTTATTATTCCCCTGACTGAATTTTCCATGGGTCTGACCGGCGACATCAACGACATCATGAACGCCCACAACCTGGCTATGGTGGCCTTGAACGCCAGAATGCAGCATGAGCGCAACTACAACGATGAGCAGCTGGCGCGCCTTACCCGTATGCGCCGGATGAACGTCGATCCTACCCGGGTGGAAATGGGCTGGATAATGGACCTTTGTGCCCAGGGCCTGAGAAACATCGTCATGGGCCTGGGTGGACGCATGGACGGCTTTACGATGCAATCCAGGTTTGGCATCGCGGTGAGTTCCGAGCTCATGGCTATTCTCTCCATCGTGCGTGATCTGGCCGATCTGCGGGAAAAATTGAACAACATTACCGTTGCCTTTGACAAGGCCGGCAATGTAGTAACCACCAAAGATCTGGAAGTGGGTAACGCCATGACCGCCTGGATGGTCAACACCATCAACCCCACCCTGTGCTCTACGGTTGAATATCAGCCACTTATGGTACATGCCGGGCCCTTTGCCAACATCGCAGTGGGGCAGTCTTCCATCATCGCCGACCGTGTGGGTCTCAAGATGTTTGACTACCACCTGACTGAGTCCGGTTTTGGTGCTGACATCGGTTTTGAAAAATTCTGGAACGTCAAATGCCGTTACAGCGGCCTGAAGCCGCATGTCTCCGTGCTTACGACCACCATCAGGGCTCTGAAAATGCACGGTGGCGGTCCCAAGGTGGTTGCCGGTATAGCCCTGCCCGAAGCGTACATCAAGGAGGATCTGGGCTTGCTGGAAAACGGTATTCAAAACATGGTGCACCACATCAATACCATCCGGATGTCCGGCATCAACCCGGTGGTCTGCATTAACTGCTTCCATAATGACACCAAGGACGAAATCGCCTTGGTGCGCAAGTATGCCGAGGAAGCAGGCGCACGCTGTGCGGTGTCTACACACTGGGCGGACGGCGGCGACGGCGCCCTGGAATTCGCTGATGTTGTTGCTGAGGCCTGTGAAGCTGAACCGGAATTCAAGTTCCTGTATCCCCTGGAAACCAAGCTGCGTGACCGTGTTGACCTCATCGCCAAGAACGTTTACGGCGCGGATGGCGTGGCCTGGGCTCCTGCGGCCGAAGCCAAGGCCAAGATGCTCGAGAACGATTCCCAGTACGACGATTACACCACCATGATGGTCAAAACCCATCTCTCCCTGACCCATGATCCAACGATCAAGGGAACACCCAAGGGATGGACGCTTCCGATTCAGGACGTGCTGATTTTCTCCGGTGCCAAGTTCCTTTGTCCGGTCTGTGGCGCCATCAGCCTGATGCCCGGAACCAGTTCCAATCCTGCCTTCAGAAATGTAGATGTCGATGTTAACACCGGCAAGGTTACGGGACTGTTCTAAGCAGTACAAACAATAACGTATTTATTTAAATAGATAGGGCTCGGATATGTTCGAGCCCTATTTTTTTAGGGGTGGTGTGAAAATCTCAGACTTTCATACAAGGCAATCCCCACCGTGGTGGACAGATTCAAGCATCTTATTTTTCCCGTGATGGGGATGTGATAGGTGGCGTGTTGATAGGGAGAAATGATCGACTCGGGAAGCCCTTGGGTCTCTGAGCCGAAAATAAGAAAGAGTTTGTCCGGAGACGGCATGGTCCAGAACGGTTTTGAACCGTTCTTTGAAAACAGTGCGACTTCGTCTGTTTGAGGCGCCATCTCTTTTTGAAAACTGTTAAAGTCATTCCAGACCCAAAGCTTGAGTTTGTGCCAGTAATCCAAACCCGCTCTTTTGAGTTCACGGCTTTCAAGGGAAAATCCCAGGGGTTTTATGAGATGAAGAAATGCCCCGGCACCCAGACAGGTGCGCCCGATGTTGCCGGTGTTCCAAGGCACTTCCGGCGCCACCAGAACCACATGCCGCTCCATGGACGTGTCCGGACGGGTTTTAAAAACAGGTTCCATATTAACACCTTCGGAGGTTATTTCCGGGCAACAGGTTTACCGCAATACGGACAGTATCCAAAATTTTTTTCTAACGTTTTTCCGCAATGACGGCACCGGGTCTTCTGGATATCCGGCCGGGTGGTGTCATATTCTTCTTTAAATTCGCTGACCGGTCTCGAACATCGGTCACACATGAGAAAAGGCTCACCCTTTTTGACCCTTAAAATGGGAATGAAAAACAGATTGAAATAGTGATCCACCCGTTGATAATACGCTCGGACCAGACCGCATACCGGGCAGCGCCTGGGGGTATTGTCAATCACTTTTGTTTTGGGAGAAACCCCGGCAATCAAAAACATCGGATCCTAACGGGCTCCATTCTAAAGTCGTACGTATTCAGGGGGTGTGCTTCCCCGTTTCACTCCGTTGTCTACGTGTCTGGTCATTTCAATGACTTAGCAGCGGTGGCATTCCTGCCCCCTCCGCGTTCTCCCGCGAAAAGCATGCGGGAGCCGCGGTCTCCCCCACTGCTAAGTCATTGAAATGACGAAGCCACTCCGCCGATATCGTTACACGAGAAAACACACCCCCTGAATACGTACCTAAAGTCGATCAATGAGTTTCATACGGCGGTTGATCGTATGACAGGATTCCTATAGTATACAACATGAATTATATCAACAAGACCGAGAAAATTCCCGGAAATGTCTTCTATAACACGCCCTGTGAAAATCGTGAGAATCAAGAAGGCTGGGTCTCTGCCGGTGTTTCACCGTTTTTAGAATGAAATTCCGTTCGATTTTGGGCCCGATATTTCGGGGAAAAAGGTCAAGCTTTTTTGCCGGCAGGGACTGAACACCCCCCAGGGGTGGTGAGACACAACACCGGGAAACGCGTTTAAAAAGGAGTCAGGGATTCGTCCCAAGGAATCGACCGGCGGCGAAAGGTTCCCCTCTGGTGGGTTTTGCGCCTTAAACCTTGGAGCTGGATGCAAATTGGAACGATACCGAAGCCTGCGGGGTCGCGGGGTTGGTTTGCGAAATTGCCGTGTAAAACAGCAGGTTTGGTTCTTTCCGTTTTGTTTGTGGCCCCTTAGGGCTAAACACTAGGTTGGGTCTTCTCCCAAGACCGGACGCCCTTCCAGGCAGAAGGGGTGCCACTTGCAATCCGGCTGATCGCAGTCGATCATGCCCTTTTGGAAACAGTCCGTTTGACCTTCAGCGCGCTGAATACTTCTAATCAAGGCCGCCATATCAAGGTAATTCTTTTTTTTAGCATCCGGCCCTATTTCGGCGGATGCTGCCGATGATATCTTAGGGTCCGCCTTATGCCTTCCAGCGGCATTCAACTTGTTATGATTTTTTTTTGCCGGCATATATCAGGTAATGTTGTGCCTCGAAATTTCTCTCCGCGGCGAAAAAAATGGGTTTATAAGCTGAGCGAAGCTGCTGCGCCGGCAAGGTTGGAACCCGCGGTTGTCCTGAATTTTAGAAACAGCATCTCAGTGGGTTGTTCGTAAAGAGACAGCGTTGATTCAAAAGGAAAGGGATACGGAACAATTATACTCTTCGGTATAGTCGATTCCGCTACCATCGGTCCATTTTTCAGACGATACCTCGATATCCTGTACGGCTTTTAACAATTTGCAATTTTTAGCACATGTGTCCTTTGGAAGATTTTCCCGGATACAATTTTTACATGGAGAAGAGATCATAACCCCCCCTATTATCTAAAGGTATTCAAAGGACATTTCAAAGGTGGTTTTTATATGTGTATTAAGCAGTTAAGATTCCTTTTGTCCATAGAGGGGAAGGTTCAATTTAGCAGGGGAAAACCCTATTTGCCGGGAATTTGTCCCGAATGTCTTGGGAAGACGTCGACGGCGGTTTCAATTTTGGGATACGAGATCCTGGAATTATTCCTTCCAGAGATCGATATCGATGAGACCGAGCTTTGCGGCATAGCGGATCAATTCAATGGTGCTGTGGAGGTCCAACTTGTTCATGATGTTGGCGCGGTGGTTTTCAACCGTTTTGGGGCTGATGAAGAGTTTTTTGGCAACCTCTTTGCTGGAGAGTCCCTCTGCCAGCAGGCGCATGACTTCTTGCTCCCGGGGCGTTAGGGAGGCGTAGTCTGCATCCGTGATTTTTGCTTCTTTTAAAGGGAACTTCAATAGATTCTCAACAACGGCATGGGAGACGGAGCTGTCCAGAAAATAATCGCCGTTTGCAACCGATTCGAGTCCCTGCAGGAGTCTTTTGGCCGCAGATTCCTTGACCACATATCCGGTTGCTCCGGCCTGGAACGCCTCGGCAATATAATCGATTTTAGAATGCATGCTGACAATCAAAATTTTGGTTTCAGGAAAGAGACGTCGTATATCACGGGTGAGTTGAATGCCGTTTTGATCCGGCAGGGATATATCCACCAGCGTCAAATCAGGTTTAAGTTTTTTGAGCATTTGAAGTCCTTCGCGGCCGGTTCCGGCTTCACCGATCACCTTAAAACGGGGATCGCGCCCGATAATCGTCTTGAGTCCTTCCCTGAAAAGCGGATGATCGTCGATGATCAATATACTTTTCTTTTCAACCACGTTTTTTCTCCTTGTAGGGGATTTCGATATACACTTTGGTGCCCTCTTTTGGGCGTGATTGAATCCTCATTTTTCCGTTCAGAAGGCTGACCCTCTGCTCCATGCTCCGAAGTCCCATCCGTTTCTCCTTCGAAGCCGCGGCCCGCCGGTCTTTGATATTAAATCCTTTGCCGTCGTCCTCTATGCGGAGGATAATGTAAGGGAACGATGCCACCAGCTTGATGGTTACATTTGTTGAATCTGCATGCTTTTTAATGTTCCAAAGGGCCTCCTGAATCAGGCGGTACAGGTTGATTTCCGTGTTGTTGGGGATGGTTAAATCATCTAAGCCTGCGGCAAAAAAATCAATGTTAATGGCGTTTTTTTCAGAAAATTCTTCACAGTATTGATAGGCGGTATGGGCAAGCCCAAGTTGATCGAGTCCCGGAGGGTGTAAATCGTAGGCCATATCCCGGACAGCCGATATGGATCTCCGGAGTGTTTTTGATAATTCCGAAGCCTTTAGTTTGACCGCCGAAGGTATCGATGGATGGCTGTCAAAAAGAGTTTCAAGGCCGATTCCCAACAAAGAAAGGTCTTGTGCGAGGTGGTCGTGCAGGTCGTAAGCAATCTGCTGACGCTCCATTTCCTGGACTTTCATCAGCTGCTGCGTGAGGGTGTGAACATGTTCTTCAGCTATTTTTCTTTCAGTGATGTCTTGGGCAAAAACAGCCACTTGCATCACTTCCCCCGCGGCATTGCACACCGGATAAATGTTGGTGTCATTCCAAATCCCCTTTTGTTCATCCACAATTCGCACCGGCCTGCCCGCATCAAATACTTTTTGGACATTCGCCATTTTAAGACCGGTTACCTCCGGGGGAGACAGATTCCAGATACACAAGCCGAGCATCTGGTCTTTATGCTTTTGAAACCGCTGTGCATAGGTGTCGTTGATATCCAGAATCGTTCCGCGAGCATCCAGCAAAACGACGGCATCGGTTGTGGCATTCAAAAGCGCCCGTGCCATCTCTTCGCTTTTTCGCAACTCCTCCTCGGCCTGTTTGTAATCGGTAATGTCAAAAAAGACGCCGCTGACATATTCAATTTTTCCGGTGTTGTCACAAATTATTTGTCCTCTTTCTTGTATCCAATGTATGTTCCCGTCCTTGGATTCGATTCGGTATTCCCTGATATAGGACCTATTTGATTTGAGTGCCCGGATAAAAATCTCTTTGGCATTTTCAATATCTTCATTTAAAACAATATCTTTCCACTTAAGCCGCCCGAGATTAAAATCATAGACCGAATATCCTGTGAGTCGTTCAATTTTTGAATCAAAGAATTCAACCGACCAGTCAACGTGTCCTTTGTACACGATACTTGGAAGGTTCTTTACCAGCAATCTGTATTTTTCTTCGCTTTTCCGGAACGCTTCTTCGGCCTGCTCCCGGCAGATCGCCTCTTGTTCCAACTTTTTTACCTTTTGTATCAAATCTTTATAGGTCGGCAATTTGGGCATAAAAGAATCTCCCATGGTCTTTAAATGAAACGGCCCTGACTGAACGAAGTTTGTCATGTTTTAAGGGCCTTGGCAACCCGTCCCGCCGCCGGGATGGCGACCGCTGATTCAGTTCATTGGTTTTGTATCATAATCTTACCTTGGTATTCAAACCTAACCTGAGGGTTTCAAAATTCCCCGGGGCCCTCCGGGCACAACGCCGTCCGCAGAAGCGCGGTCATGGGTTCATAAAAAAGGGTGCAAGAATCGGCACCCTTTTTCAGTCAGCCGCCGGCTGAATTTTATTCGGTCCATCCGCAGGATCTTGCCGAACGTCCCTTTTCTCTATACCCCTCCAAAAGACATCAACCGTTTGACTCCGGAGAATGGCGTCGCTGTTGGAAGCACACAATTCTCAGAGAACGTGTGTTCCGGCAAATCAGGAATCTTTATATTTGAAAGAAAGCGTCACTCTGGCACGATAGGATTCGACTTTTCCATCTTTGA
>JAQYVT010000006.1 GCA_030145345.1 Desulfobacterales bacterium | reverse complement strand
ACGCCAAGGATGCAGGCGCCAAAATCTTGAGCCCCGAGGATACATGCAGTCAGATCTTCAGGATGAATAAACGGACGCACACCGTCATGGATAACAACCGTACCTGTGTTTTTGTCAATGGCTTGAAGGCCCTTGTACACTGAATCCTGGCGCCGAACACCGCCGGGAATGAGGTTGACCCTGGTTTTAAGATCGAGCAAGGAGACAATATCGTTTTGGCAATAATCTATTTCTTCTTCAGGGACGACAATAAAGATTTCTTCTATCAAATTGCACGCATCAAAGGTCATTACCGAATGGCCCAAAACAGGTCGTCCCGAAAGGTCCAGATACTGCTTGCGCATCCGGCCTTTCATCCTGACGCCTTTGCCTGCGGCAACAATAATTGCGCAAACCATTTGATTCCCCATGTTTTTTCGAATTGGTGCTCCAACAAAAACCAGGATTTTTCGTTAAGATCAAGAAAGACGAAAATTTTAATCACAGGAATACGGGTCGTATTTCGAGGATTAAAATTTGAGTCTGACGTAGATATTGGGGAAAAAGACGGTTTTCATTCAGGCACTATTTAAGGTAGCTCAGCTCCTTGGGGAGCGGAACACCTTTACCCATGGTGTCCTCACCGTAATTGACACCGGCAAGGATTTCAATATCCTTTAAGGCTCGAACATCGCCTTCAAAGACAACTTCGGTGATGTTCTCTTTCTGGATTTTCCCTCCGGCCCATTGGATATCGAGCACGCTGCTTGCATCAAATCTATCTTTGCCGACACAGAGTTCTACTTGCCCGCCATAATGCTGGACGATCTTGGCAACCAAAAGACTGGGTCTGCTATGAAAACCAAGCTTTACAGGTACGCCCACTCTAATGGAAGAACGCTCAATATTCTCATTCAGTATCTCCTGGGCCAATTCTTTACCTGTTGTAAGGAAATGGCAGATATAGTAAAGGCCGTAATTAACGGTACGATCAAGAAGCTCTTCAGGATCGATTAACGATGACAATCGATCCTGAACTTTTTTATAAATACTTTTGTATCCTGCCTTGTGAAGGTGCCGTTCATAAAAATGTAGCAGCCTGCCGATCATTTGAAGAAGATGAAATACCACCGAGAAAAAGCCGCGAAGATCTTTAAGTTTCTGATTGCCGTACCGGAATGCGCCATGAATGACATACGTATCAAAAGAAGACTGAAGATTGTGTACGAGCATTTCAAAACGCCTCATCTCCACTTCATTGACCTTTTCCGGTACAATCTTCAACATTTCTTCAAATTTATAGGGCTCATAAAATCCGATAGGATCAAAACTTGCGGCGATGCTTAAAAATTCACTGGCAATATTCACGATGTTCTTCTTCTGTTGATCCTTGTCTATATCGTCAATATCATATTCGAGCATCTCCCCGGTTATAATACCGGGGAATTCATCCAATTCATAATTTTTTTCAGGTAAAGGGATATTAAGCTTTTTGGCTTCTTCAAGAATAACCGGTGCCAATTTCCTGAGAGATTTTCGAAAAAAATACAGGGTAGCAGTCCCTTTCTTCTCGAATGTCCCCGTATCCGGGAGTCCATAGAAATCGAGGCGATTTAAAATATGGGTTTGTGAATAGCCTCCCAGGCTCAAATGCCTGACAGTGGCTGAAAGTTCCCTGTAAAAATACCAGTTTTTACTATTTTTTGCGCCATGAAAATCGAGGAAGTCTTCGAGGACCTGGGAAGTCCCGATGAGCTTTGAAAAGAGGACCTTTGTAAAAAGATACCTTGAGGAATCAAAATTAGAGATATATATAAAACATTTTAAGTAATCGTGAGAAAATATTCTAACCTTTTCTGCAAAAGAGATGTCGCAAACAGTTTTTTGAAATTTCATTATCTACATCATCTCCTTTAAGGTTCAAGAAACCGCCGTGGACGGTTTTTTCGACAATGACCTCGTAAAACCTGTAAATTTTTATACGGTCCGAGCAGTCCGTAAGCCGAATTCTGTGTCCGGATGAGGTTGCCCTCAGCCGGGTGACGATCATTCATCTATGAGTGCCGGTTGCCCGGCACCTCTTGCGACCTACCCGGGAGCTTGAACGGGCCATTCTCAAACACTCCCCTATTTGGTCTTGCACCGGGTGGGGTTTACAAAGCTTCTCCGGTCACCCGAAGAACTGGTGCGCTCTTACCGCACCTTTTCACCCTTACCCTGCTGAATGCAGGGCGGTATACTTTCTGTTGCACTTTCCTTCACGTTACCGTGACTCCACGTTATGGAGCACCCTGCCCTATGGTGTTCGGACTTTCCTCTGGACCACGTATTGGATCCAGCGATCGTCTGGACGACTCGGACCGTAATTATGAGGGTTTAATATAATATATAATCCTCTGACAGTTGGGGCAGAACCTCAGACTGTCACAGCGAAAAAGTTCGTTATACAATTGTGGAGGGATATTAACATTACATCCATGACAAACAGCATCCTTTACGGGAACAACTGCAAGTTCACCGGGGTCCTGTTCTTTTATGATCAAGTATCTTTTCAGGAATTTAGGGTCAACCAATCCGGAGACTTCCGCGCTTTCCATGTCGAGTTCAGCAAGCCGTTTCTCGCTGGCTTCCGCGTTCTGTTTGATGCTTTCTTTTTCACTTTTTGCACGTTCAAAAATATTTATATATTCATCCTTTTTCGTCGCGATTATCGTCTCTGTTATATCCATTCGGTCCAGGAATTCTATCATTTTATCTTCAATTTCCGAATTTTTTCCCCTTACATCCTCGATCTCTTTTAACAACGCCTGGTATTCCTTGTTGTTCTTTACAGATCTCAGTTTAGCCTGGATCTTCTGTTCCTTTTCAAGGTTCAATTGTACATTAGATTCATAGTCCCGATACTGTTTTTTCAGGTCATTGATAATGCGCTCTTGCGCTTCGATGGTTTGTTCAAAGATTTTGACTCCGGAATCAAGATCTTCGAGTCTTTGAGACACATCATTTAATGCCGATTTAATCTGGACGGTTTCCGTCTCGATCTGTTGTAGTTTTACAAGAACTTCTATCTGTTCTCTCATATCGCTTTATCCATTCATCTTTAATTAATCAATTGGAAAACCATCGAATTCAACATGCCATAACAGGGTTGTTTTGTCCAAGCATTGCTATTATACTATCATAAAAGGGTCATTTTCAAGTCTATATGCTTCAACTGTTACATCAATTCCGGTTTCAGACAGGACCTTTTTAAGCCGATTTGTAAGCACATCAACGATCAGATGCTCTGATGCAAAATGCCCGATGTCGATGAGTCCTAAGTTTGCGGCTTCTATCGTTCTTGCCACATGATACCCTAAATCTCCACTAATATAAACGTGTGCTTCAGAAGCGATAAAGTCGTTCAGCAAGCTGGAACCGCTCCCGGTACACACAGCTGCTGTTTTTACTTCCAATTCGTGGTTTCCAGCGACTTTTACGGAGTTAAGGCCCAATTTCTTCTTGATGGACAACGCAAAAGAAAGAAGGTCCATTTTTTTATCAAGCACGCCGATGCGTCCTGTACCGTGCCTGTTCTCATCGGTTAGTAGCGGATAAATATCGTACGCCATGGTCTCATAAGGATGGTGTTTTCGAACATGTTCAACAATTCGACTTAGATCATTGTTTCGAACAAGTGTTTCGATTCTCACCTCATCCACATGAGAAATTTCACCGATTTTGCCGGAGAAGGGCTTTGATGAAGTGTCCGGCTTAAACGTGCCTTTACCGTTACTTCTGAAAGAACAGCAGGTATAGGAACCGATTTCACCGGCATTGGTTTCGAAAAGTGCCCCCAAAATGACCTTCTCATACCCCACCGGCACATATACAACCAGCTTATACGTTTCAGCTTGTCTGGAATTTCTCAAAACTTTCAGGTCTTCGAGCCCGATCCGGCGTGCCAAGGCGTCGTTGAGTCCGTCGTTTGCATTGTCAAAATTGGTATGGGCTGAAAATATTGCCATCTGGGCCTGAAGTGCCGTTTGAATAATGGATCCTTCAGGCCTTTCAAGCTGGATAGATCTTAAAGGCTCAAATATCAGGGGGTGGTGTGTGATTAAAAGGTCGACACCGCTTCTAGATGCATCACCCACCACCTGAGGTGTAGGGTCCAGAGCAACCCAGATGGTTCGGACCGGCCAGTTCTTTTTTCCAATCTGTAGCCCCACATTGTCCCATTCTTCTGCCAACCAGCTTGGCGCGATGATTTCCATTGCCTTGATGATATCGGCGATCGTAGCTTCCATAATATTTTACCCACGCATTTCGATGAAATAAAATCTAAATTTTGTTTATGAAAGATTCGGAAAATTGTCTGTCATTCGTATTTCGCAAAAAAGGCGTGGTTATTTTTATAACCACGCCTTAACTTCTTTATAACCTTTAATTCCCACATCTCATGCGCGATATCGTAAGGAAAATAACATACGTGTCTTACAGGTCTATAGAGTATGCAAGACCATACGATATTTTTAAACCTAAATTGAGCGATTGTCGAATTTGCCGAAGATGCAAGGCGCAGGGCGCGCAGCTGTAGTGTACTACCGCAAGCGTCCTGCAACACAACAGATTCGGTAAAATCGGCAAGCCCGAAGGGTTTCAAATTGTGACATTCTTGTTTGCATTCATATCTACCTAATCGGTGATATGGTTTAATGCCTTAAAGTACTTTAAAGATTCAAAATTATTAAATTTATATTTCTCTGGCGCAATTTGAAACGATCAATATAGGTACAAGAAAGTGTTAAACGGGTGGACCTGGTCCCCATCATCGACAAACTGATGGGCCCACCTGGAATCGAACCAGGGACCGACCGGTTATGAGCCGGTGGCTCTGCCAGCTGAGCTATGGGCCCACAAAGCAATGCAAGCGTAGATTACCTATCCCCATAAGTTTATTTTGTCAAGCTCTTATCGATAGCACTAAAACGACATTTTCACAATGCAACATTCCAAAATCATTGTGTCTGTTCGATAAAACTTTTCAGTTTACGGCTTCTGGTGGGATGTCTAAGTTTTCTCAAAGCTTTTGCTTCTATCTGCCGGATCCTTTCCCGGGTTACGGTAAAATCCTGCCCCACCTCTTCAAGGGTATGGTCAGCCTTTTCGCCGATCCCAAACCGCATGCGCAACACCTTTTCCTCGCGTGGCGTCAAGGTTGCAAGAACCTTTCGGGTCTGTTCGGCAAGATTAAGACTTACAGCAGCATCTGAAGGTAACATAAATTTTTTATCTTCTATGAAATCACCCAGGTGGCTATCCTCTTCTTCCCCGATAGGGGTTTCCAAAGAAATCGGTTCCCTTGCAATTTTTAAAACTTTCCGCACCTTGACCAAAGGGACCTCCATTTTTTCCGCGATCTCCTCCGGCGTCGGCTCTCTTCCAAGCTCCTGCACAAGGTACCTGGATGTACGAATAAGCTTATTGATGGTTTCGATCATATGAACCGGAATTCGAATGGTCCTTGCCTGATCTGCAATGGCTCTTGTAATGGCCTGTCGTATCCACCATGTGGCATACGTGCTGAATTTATATCCACGCCGATATTCAAATTTGTCGACGGCCTTCATAAGGCCGATATTCCCTTCCTGAATCAAATCAAGAAATTGCAGCCCTCTGTTGGTATATTTTTTGGCAATACTGACCACAAGGCGCAAATTGGCCTTGGTCAGTTCACCTTTGGCAAGTTTTGCGATATAACGCCCTTCATCAACATTGGACATAATCCTTTTTAAAGAGCGGCTTCCGGCCTTAATGGCATATTCTTGTTCTGCAATCTGATTTTTGATTCTCTCGAACTCGGTAAAAAGTAGATCGATCTCCTCTTTTGTCAGATCACAACGGGGACTGATCCATGCAGAGAACTTTTTTTTGGTTGTGAGCTTGGCACGAAGATCTTTAACGGATGTGCCCAGCTTATCCGCGCACATCAGCATCATTTTATTTCTGGAATCGAACCATTCGATATCCTCTCTGATCAGTTTCTCAATTTTGTCCAACACGACATTTTCAAAACGCCAATCTTTTAGCAGTTCGAAAATCTTTTTGTTTCTTCGAGTGACGCATCTTCGGATACGACGCTGTTCATCAGGATCGAGATTGGATGAAAAAAGTTTCTCCCTGAACACCGCAATTTCTTCATGAACCGACTGAATCGCATGTATTGTTTTTAATAAATTATCGATCTGGAGCGCTTCATCAACGTACGTGTCCTCATCGTCCATTTCCCGGACATCCCTTAATACCTGCTTGAGTCGCAACTCCCCGCTTTCTACTTGTCTCCCAAGTTCCAATATGCAATTTACACCAACGGTGGTGTCTATTAACGCCCTCAAAACTTCCCGTTCACCGGCTTCAATCTCCTTGGCGATGACCACCTCACCTTCTCTGCTTAGCAGGGTCACCAGTCCCATTTCTCGTAAATACATTTTAACAGGATCCGTTACTGATCCAAAATCAGGAGCAGACGTGTCCGAAACTTTCATTTTTTTTACGGCGGGCAGCTTATTCTTTTTCTCGTCGATGATTTCAATATTGAGCTCGTTAAACATGATGAGCGTTTCATCGATTTGGTCCAGTGAAAACATGTTCTCTGGAAGCGCCTTGTTAATCTCATCATACGTTAAAAAACCCTTTTGTTTTCCTTTTGAAATCAGCTTCTCCAGGGTTTTTGGGGTTATATTTTTTCTTTTTTTTGTTTTTTTAGCGGCTTTTTTTGCCATATAGCTGAGCCTCCCTTAGACGCCAGTGAGCAACTTTTTTTATTTCAACAGCGCCATCTTCTTTTTTTCAGCGAGCACTGCCATCTTTTGTTTTTTAGTCAACAACTTCAAAAGCAATTCGGTATCATTCGTCGCTTCCGCTTCTTTTATTTTTTCCATCAACAAATTTTTATCTTTATTTCGTATCGATTCAAACCGGGTTATAATACCAAGGCATGCCTCATGATTCCAAATATCCTCCCCGATCGCCAGAGAGGATACCAAGTTCTTTTGGGCTTTATTGCCGATTAAATCAATCAGATCAGACACACCCATTCCAGAGCGATCTTTGTTCTTCAGTATCGTTTGTCCAATGGACCTTAAGTCATTATCTTCAAAAAGGTCGAGTATATTACGCTCGGCGATTTCTGAAGATATTTGTGGAAATTCCAGCATCATTGTAATGATCTGCCGCTCTATTCGGTCCCATTTGCTTTTCAGAACTTTTCCTTGATCCTTAAAAGGGGCACCCTTCCGAAGCGTTATTTTTCGAACCCTTTCCAGAACAGCAGACTCATCGATGTTGATACACTCGGCAAGATCTTTGATGTATAAAGATCTTGCCACTTTATCATTGATAGATGCCAGAGGTTCTTTCAACTCTGAAATCACACGGATTTTTCCTTCATTGGAAAGTCCGTACCTCTTAACAGCAGAATTCATGAGAAAAGGGATGATACCCTGCGCTTCGGAAACAAGATCCAGAAACGCGTCGACTCCGAATTCGAATAGATATGAATCCGGATCGTATCCCTCAGGTAAAACAAGAATTTTAGCATCAATATATCCTTTGTCAAATATTGCTATGCTTCTTTGGGCTGCCTTGATACCGGCATCGTCTGAATCAAAGACAAGTATGACCTTACCATTTTTCCCGATAAATCCCCTAAGAATCTGAACATGGTCGGCTGTAATCGATGTCCCTAAGGTTGCGACGGAATTCTGAATGCCATGCTGATGCAGGGCCAATAAATCAAAATACCCCTCAACGATGTAAACCGCTTCACTCTGTCTACATTTTAATTTAGCCAAATGCAGACCGTACAACGAGCGGCTTTTGTTATATAATCGCGTTTCCGGCGAGTTAAGATATTTCGGCATGGAATCACCGAGGACCCGGCCCCCGAATCCAATTACATGCATATTTGATTCGAAAATCGGAAATATTATACGTCCTCTAAAACGATCGTAAAAACCATCTTGGTTTTTCCTTTGAACAATCAATCCGGATTTTTCAAGCATGCTCGACGGTATCCCTTTTTTCGAGGAATAGTTTAACAGATGATCCCAGCCTTCCTGCGCATATCCAAGGCAAAAGGTATCGATGATTTCTCTGCTCAGCCCTCGTTTCTTTAGATAGGCCATCGCGCGCTTTCCCGAAGGACTTCCAAGCAGTTCTTGGCGATAAAAATCCATCGCTTGTCTATTTACAGACAGCATGCCTTCCCTTTCATTGATTCGCCTTTTTTGTTCCGGAGACAGGGTTCGAGTGGGGATATGGATTCCATATCTTCTGGCGAGCATCAACGCCGCATCGGGAAATAAAATACCATCGCGCTTCATAATAAAACTGAAAACGTTTCCGCCGGTGGCACAACCGAAGCAATAAAATATCTGTTTTTGAGGACTTACGGTAAAAGAAGGGGTTTTTTCCGAATGAAAAGGGCAGAGACCAACGAAGTTTTTCCCGGCTTTTTTCAGATATACGGCGTCCGAAACGACCTCCACAATATCCGCCGCATTTTTAATTTCTAAAACTTTATCTTCAGGAATATAAACTGCCAAAAAGACCAACCTCCATCAATAAATGGAATGAACGACAAATTCGGAATTGATAATGATGGGAGGACTTAAACAGGATGAAGCCTTATAACTTTAATTGTGTGCTCAGGTTGATATAATTGAAGATCTTTATCTTTTTTAGGGACAAGTCTCATTGAAAAGCCAATTTTTAAGGAATTTCTAAAAAGTCTACGAGCCAAAGCCTCAAATATATTCACGGATCAAGGAGAAATAACTTTCCACCGAACAGCAACGATTAATTCCTTAATATTTTAACCTAAAATAGTAACGATTAAAATTTGTTTTGTCAAGAATGTAGTCGTTAAAATCTACTCGATATATTGACCATACGCGTTATTTTTGTTTTTTTAGAACCTCGATGGCTTCCTTGAGCTTCAAGCTGCCGCTGTAGAGTGCCCTTCCGGTAATAACGCCGACAACGCCGACGGTTTCTAAAGGCATTAGATTTTGAATATCTTCTATGGATGAAATGCCGCCTGAAGCAACCACCGGTATGTTAACAGCTTCCGCCAATCTCCGGGTTTCCTCGATGTTCGGTCCTGTCTGCATTCCATCTCTGTGAATATCCGTAAAATTGATGGCGGCGACGCCGCTGTCTTCGAACTGAATTGCAAGATCGACAGCTTTGACTTGAGTTGTCTTTGTCCATCCTTCAATTGCAACCCATCCGTTTCGGGCATCGATCCCTACAACAATTTGTCCAGGAAATTCTTTGCATGCATCCTTAACGAGTTTCGGATTTCGAATGGCCTCGGTACCAATAATAACCCTTTTAACCCCGATTTCGAGGAACATCCTGATGGTTTTTTCGTTCCGGATTCCACCCCCAACCTGTATATGGGCATCGACACTATTAATGATTTTTCTTATTGAACCGAGATTTTGAGGACTTTTTTCAATTGCCCCGTCAAGATCGACAACATGAATTAATTCAGCGCCTTCATCCTCCCATCTCTTGGCCATGGCGGCGGGATCATCGGAAAAAACGGTTTCTGCATCCATTTTTCCCTGAAAAAGCCGCACACATTTTCCATTTTTAATATCGACTGCAGGTATAACATCCATAGTTCTATTGATTCTTTAACCCCTTGGCTGAAGCGGGAAAGGTGTCAAGCATATCTTCAAGACCGGATACGGCCAACTCCTGTGCCGTAATCCACTTGCCCCCTCTGCGTAAAAAGGTTCCCAGTTGATAAAGATCTTCAAACAGTGACTGTTGCGTTTCATCAAAGTTGCCGCCCCACAACGAACGTCCATCCCTCACACCGATAAGATGGATATCAAATGCCACAGAGGCGGGAACCTCGACGGAATATTTCGTACCGATGCGTTCTCTGAAACGGTAGAGATGCCCGACGATTACGGCATCGGCACCCAGATCGCGTCCTGTTTCAATCCATAAATCTTGTTCTGACAAGGCATTTTTACTTCCTGCCCGCAAACCTGACATAACTCCCCGGGCCTGGCTGGCGGGTATGAGCTCAATATCTTTTCGTTCTTTTAGTAAAATGAACACCTGATCCGTCAGGATTCGGGTAGCGTTTTCAGTTACCGGGCCGGTCATGAACACTTTGCCGCAGACCGGACAGCGGGCATCAATATTTTGTCCATACACTCCGGCCATATCTTCAAAAGGAAAAATTAGAATTTTTTTTACCTCAAACGGCATGGGGGGGCGATCTTTAACGACGGTATCTTTTGCACATGCCGATACAAGAAGCATAACCGCCAAAAGAAAAGCGCTAAGCAATTTCGGTTTTTTTTCTCGGTCAGTTTTTTTAAACATGACGCCTTTTGAGGGTGATTCCTTTACCGGAATTTATTGCCATTGAAGGATTTTTTACAGTTACAAGGTACCTTTTGATGAATGAATATCTTTTATCCGAACATCAATAGAAGCGGCCTGATCCAGAGCCCTTCCGGCAGCTTTAAAAATCGATTCATTAATATGATGCTCATTTTCACCGTAAAAAACATTGACATGAAGATTCATCCCACATCGGTTTGAAAATGCTCTTAAAAATTCTTTGGTCAGAGCGGTGAAGGTATTTCCGTCAATGTTCGTTTTTGGCGGGACATTGCAAACCAGAAAAGGACGTTTTGACAAATCAACGGCAACAGAAGCCAGTGCATCATCCATGGGTGTAACGGCATAACCAAATCGCTGTATGCCTTTTCTGTCTCCTAAAGCCATGTTAAAAGCATCCCCGAGGACAAGCCCGGAATCTTCTATTGTGTGATGATAATCGACATCAATGTCTCCCGTTGCATCCACGGAGAGGTCAAAAAAACCGTGAACTGCAAAAAGTGTCAGCATATGATCATAAAAAGGTATGCCTGTGGATATCTTGACTTGTCCACTTCCGTCCAAATTTAGCTTTACACTAATTTCGGTTTCTTTGGTCTCCCGTTTAATTTCAGCCGTGCGTGCCATAATATAATTGATCCTTACCTTCTGAGCGTCGTCGCCGAGTGGATTGCAGGCAATATCCCAACGGACCGCAAACAAAATTCGCTCCATTGGGGTTGTGGTGAATATTTATGTAAGAAATATCGATTCCCTTTTTATTGTTCTTTTACTATACCAGTTTCACAAAAAAAAACAACCGATCAATTAAAAAGATCGTGCGTGTTCAGGGGGTGTGCTTCCTCGTGTAACGATATTGGCATCGTGGTTTGGTCGTTTCAACGACTTAGCCATGGGGAAGACTGCGGCTCCCGCAAGGTTTTCGCGGGAGAACGCGGAGGGGGCAGAAATGCCACCGCTGCCAACTCGTTGAAATGACCGGACACGCAGACGCCAGAGTGAAACGGGGAGGCCCACCCCCTGAACACGCAAAAAGATCTCATCGACAAAAAAATAAGGACTTGGAGATAGAACCTCCAAGTCCTCGATTTTTTAGATATGGAGATGAAGGGATTTGAACCCTCGACCTCGGCGTTGCGAACGCCGCGCTCTCCCAACTGAGCTACATCCCCACAAGATATTTTTTGAACCATATCAATTTGAAAGAAGGCAGTCAATTCAAAAAATCGGCAAAAAAACCTTCCGGCAACCTGAACGGCCAAAAAGAATTGACCCGGGTGGTTATTATTTAATATAAACTAAAATGAGCGTTTCAAATTGCGCCAGGAAATTATAAATCTCATATTTTTAGGAGCTTGTATTGTTATTAAGCGTTAAACATTATCACCGATTTGGCAGAGGGGTATGCGCTCGCTCTGTTGAATCCCGAAATTCAACTGTGCGAGCGGTTGCAATTCAAAATATCCGGACCAAAATCTACAAAAAAGGTAAATTATGACACATAAGATTGTATTAAAGGACGCTTTCAAGCGCTTTACGCTGGACCAGGACAAGATAATTTCGCCTGAAGAAACTGTGAAACACTTTAGGGAGAAATTAAAAAAGGTGGATATGGACATCCTTGAATATACGGTAAGGATCGATAACGGAAGATTGGATATCCCGATTTATTTCAGCAGCTGCGGCAAGGATGCAGTGGAAATTATTGGAACGAAAAAACAGATGGGAAAAGGCGCCACCCCCCAGCAGGCTGAAGCCAGCGCTGTGATGGAGCTGGCAGAACGGTTTAGCTTCTTTAGTTTCTGCAAAGATTCTGAAAACTTTTTTGTTGAACAGTATTGTAATGTTGCGGAAAACGCAATTCCGTTTGAGATGATCGCTCAATCTGTTCACGATGATTCAGAAGATTTGGACTTGGCCCGAAAGATATTTGAAACCCTGCCTTTGAAATGGACAAAGGGGTTTAATCTAACCCGAAATCAAGAAGTCGTTATTCCTTTTAACTGGTTTTTTACAATCAACGAATTCAATGGTCCATCTGCCGGCAATTGCGTCGAAGAAGCCCTTTCCCAGGGCATCTGTGAAATCGTGGAAAGGCACGTGTCGTCCATTGTCAGTCAAAACCGCCTGAAAGTACCTGCAATTTCTTTAGATTCAGCGACAGATCCGATCGTTGTGGAAATGATACAAAAATACAGACGCGCCGGGGTTGAAGTATACCTTTCAGATTTTTCCCTGGATATGGGGATCCCTACCGTGGGGGCGCTGGCGTATGACCCGTCTACATTTCCGGGAAAAAGTGAAATTGTGTGGACAGCCGGAACTACACCTGATCCACAAAAGGCGTTAAGCCGTGCCCTTACAGAAGTGGCTCAACTTGCCGGCGATTTTAATACCGCCTCCAATTATGTGGCCAGCGGCCTTCCCAAATTCACGAAAATTGAGGATGCGGATTTTATTGTCAATCCTGAAGTCAAAACAGATATTAAAAGCCTACCCCAACTTTCAAACGAAAATATCAAAGTGGAAGTGGAAAACTGCATATCTGCTTTGGCAATAAAAGGGTTGGACGTCATCGTCGTCAACACCACGCATCCCGGCCTTGAAATACCGGCGTTCTATACCATAATACCGGGGGCACATTTTAGGGAGCGATCTCTCGGGACCAGTGTGGGGATGTTCTCGAGCAAAATTATAGCCGAAAACGAAACACCCGAAAAGGCCATCAAAGAACTTAAAAGGATCGAAAATATACTCAAGGGAAAATATTACGTCAAATTTTATCTCGGTTCATGCCACCTCGCTCTCAATGACCCCGCAACAGCTTTCAGATATTTCACCCAGTCTCTGGAACTCGACCCGACAAAAGAGGATATACCCAGCATCTATTCTTACATGGGCGTCTGCTTAAATGAAATGGGAAAATACCGTGAAGCCCTCGCCGCATTAAAACAGGCTGAAAAGTATGACCCGGATAGAACAGATATTTATAACTTAATGGGGTTCAGCCATTTTAAACTCAAGGAACACGAAAAGGCCATAGCGTATTTCAAAAAAGTTCTACAGCTCGATCCGAGTTCCGCCATTGACTATGCGAATATTGCCTCAAATTATCGGGATATGGGCCAAACGGAAAAAGCCATACAATATTATGAAACAGCATTGGCAATGGATCCATCCATAGACTTTGCAAGAGACAATTTGGTTAAGCTGCGGCGGAACTGATCTGCGGCTATGCCATCTTAACCGGCTGAGCTGGAATATTGGAATAATGGAGTGTTGGAGTAATGGGAAAACAATTTTTTCAGCCCTTTACTCCAATACTCCATCACTCCATGCTTTTGCCCCACCACTCCAGCACGCCATCATTCCCCGCGTGACGGAATCTAAGATGGGCCTTTTTATTGTTTCGGCTCAATTCGGATTCAGCAACTCTTGTGCGAAACGGGTATAATCTTCTGAACCGTAGCTGCTCCGTCTGAAAAAAATTACAGGCTTACCGACTCCGGCACTTTCGGCAATGGTGGTATTGGTCCTTATTACCGTGTCGAAAAGCAAATCAGAATATCTTGAATCATTTTTCAGTTTCTCCAAAATGCTATGACTGATTCGGGTTCGAGAGTCGAATAATGTCGCAACAACACCGGTCACTCTAAGATCCGTGTTGATGTTTTCCCGGACGGCAAAAATGGTATCAAAAAGCTCATCCAGTGCTGAATAAGCATACGGATGCGTCTGACACGGAACAATAACCTCTTTGGCATAGGACAATACATTGACCGTCAGCAGTGAAAGGCTGGGAGGTGTATCAAGAATTATAAAATCATATACGCCGTATATGCTTTCAAGAGCATCTTTTAACCGGTTTTCGCGTCCTGCTTCATCAACAAGTTCAATCTCCGCACCGGCAAGATCCACATGAGACGGTATAAGGTCGAGCCCATCCCATCCTGTCGGTACAATTACATCCGCCGATTTAATCGATCGATGGTCTTTTATGAGATCATACACAGTCAACATATCCTCTTTAACTTCGACGCCGAGTCCTCGTGTCGCATTAAACTGCGGGTCCATGTCCACGACAAGAACGGTTTTCCCTTCCTTGCATAAAGCCGCTGCAAGGTTAATGACGGTTACGGTTTTACCAACGCCACCTTTTTCATTGGCCACAGCGATGATTCTGGTCTGTTTATCACCCATAATTAATACCTCCCCTGTCGTCATCGGTTATTTGGTATTGCCCCAATTGAGCGAAAGTCGAGGACGCCCCAGATCAAAGGCATCTCAGACAACTGTTTGTACATCGGCCAATGCGAATTTCCTGATATTTTCGCATACGGTGTTTATCTTTTCTTCGATTTTTCCGGCAGTAACCGCTATCTCTTGAAGTGTTGTCGACGCCTGCTCCTTGTCAATCAACTTATCGTTTATCAGTTCAACGGTATTTGAAAGATCTGCGGCATACGCCTGAAAACGATCGATCAGCGACGCATAAAGGCTGTTTGATACCGCCTCAACAATTTTATTCATATATTGGAATTTGATGTTCTCTTGATAATCTTTGAAAAAAAAAGCCATCGATCTTTCTGTTTCACGTTTCATTCGCAAAACACCCGCCTCGAGCGCGAGTATTCCCTCTTCATTTTTCCTTTCAATCGGTTTTTTTAATAATTTTTTAAAAAACTTAACAACCGTATAAAAACCAAGACGCATCACCGCTTCGGTTTTTATTTTAGCCGTATAGCGCATGTATGCAACTGCCGGCGGAAGGGTTAACCCTGTGATCGCTTTGATCGTATCGATATCCGGAAGATCGATCCTTTCGGGACTTTCAAAAGAACGGACGATTCCAAAATTTTCCATCATGCCGTTATAGCCAACAATGGCATCCTGAACCATGGCATCGAATGGATCTGAGATGGACTCGAGATGTTCATGAATCCGTTTCTCTTTTTCTCTCATAAAACGGATGACTTCAGGATTTATTGTTTCGGTCATGTAAGTGTCGAGTGCTTGCTTGAATTCCTGAAATACCAGATAGAGGGTGTTCGGGAATCCAGAAGCTTTAAGATTTTCTTCATACTTTTGGTAAGATATTTTATAATCTCTAATAAATTCTATAATACCCTGCAATAGATCACCGGATCGGATATCAAAAAAACGTTCAATATCCGTTTTTAGATCATGGTTAATTTTTTTCGTGGAACCAGCCAGCGTATTTTTTATCACCGACTTGATCTGACGCATCCCTTTCCGATGCTTCTTTATCTTTTTAACGATCTCATTGGCACTGTGGGCATCTCGTGTAAGCATTTCCTGATTGAAGTATATCCAACGCCCCATTCCGGATGAAATTATGCGAAGACGTTCAAGATGATTTTTTAACAAAAGGGAATAACTTCCCCGGGTCAGCCGATGGTAAAAAGATGATTCAAACCGCGCTGTTTCTGAGTCTGAAAAAGCGGTAAGTTCCGGTTCTTTTTCCCACTGTTCCAGTCTAAGCCGATCTTTTTGTGACAGATTCGCACGTTGAGCTTTGAACAGGTTAAACAGTGCGGATAGGGAATAAATTTCCGGAGATGGTTTGATCAATGCAAGTTCTTCTTTTACGTTTTTAATCAGAAATTTAAGATCATTTATCGATTCATGTTCACTAAAATCACAATTAATTACAAAAAGTATATTGTCTAAAATCCCCATTTTTTTGATGATGGATAAAAATTTTATGTCCGCTTCGCGAAGTCCTGTTCTGCTGCTGATAACATATACAATAAGATGCGTTAAGAGCAGATAATCCTGTATCATGGCAAGGTGAAGCGGGTTCGGAGAATCGCTGCCCTGACAATCCGCAATTTCGATATTGCTGTCGATATTTCCTGAGTCGATTTCCAGCTGAATATCTTTCAGATAAACCGCCATAGACCCATCTCCCACAAAAGTCCAGTGCTCAGAAAACAGCTCATTTTCGTATTGACTCGTCTGTGTTTCAAGTGAAATCCTATCTTTTATCTTTTCGTATCCTTTAAGGTAGGATGTCAAAAGTATATTATTTACATTCCGGGCACCATTGGAAATTAGGTGTTCTGAATTTAGGGAAATGAGCGCCTTTTCAAGGTCCATCCGCTCTTTTTTTTGCCGTATATCAAATCTGTAATTTTCATTGCGCCACTCTAAGGAGGGGAACAGAACCAACGCCTGCTCCATATCCGAGTTGATCTCATCCCAGGATTTGAACAACAGTTTTGCTTTAAGCTTTTTTCCGTTGCGAACGCGGGTAACAATGGATGTCACAACTCCAGCCCCTCGCTTTAAGTATTCGCCTTTAAAAAGTGAATTTATAAATGTACTTTTACCGGATTTAATCGGGCCGACAACCGCAACGCGAATGATCTCTCCGGACATCTGACTTTTTATAGCGTCACAAGTTTTCTGCCAGTCTGCAAACGTATGGTCTGACGCTCCGGTGATCGATCGGGCATCGGGAAAAAGACCGGAAATATCTTTATTTATCTGAAGAATATCTTCTTTAAGTGAGTTGTATGTCGTCATTTTAACCATTAATTTCTAATTTTGACAGATACTTAAAAATCTTTATTGGGTATCCATTCCAAAAAATCCTTGTGTAGCGGACAAGGAATCATCTTTGCAAAACCTTTAATTTTTTAGCATCGAAAATATTAACACCCCATCCAAGCTTTCACGATTACGTTGGCCGATAAACTCAAGGCATAATGCCTAGCGGCGCTTTTTATTACAATGTATTAAATTAATTGTCAAAGTGATTTCCTTTGATTCCTTTGGGGAAAAAATATCGTATTCCATATTCAACATTTTACGGTTCTCCCGTGATACACTTGTCCGGTACACCCGTGATCGGGTGCCCCTTTTTTCACAAATCGAAATATTTCATTTTTTGTCTTAGGGACATAATGCCTTGTAAGATATGAAAATTTATGATATAAATGATTTCAATCTTTTTATTATGCAAAAAAGCCCGTTTTTAAGACGGAAACCTATAGATGAAGGGAAAATTTGATCCATGTCAGAAAAACATCCTGAATGCCCGCTATACAATCCCTTAAATTGCAAAGAATATTACAATCCCAAACTCTGTGCATTTGTAAGGAAAGACAAAGTTTGTCTTAAAAAAAAGAAACCGAAAAAGAAAGCAAAATCGAAATAATATCTTATCGCAGTGTTAAGAAAAACGGTATTTGATGGGGAATAAAACGGGGGAAACGGCTGGTATAAACCTTTGTTTACATTTTTTTTAATACCTAAAATATGTTATGCATGACCGGATTTGTTCAAAAGCAAGGCCGGATCTACACCGATCTTTTTTAAAGATTGTTCCCAGCGTATTTCAATCGGCATATCAAATATAATTTCTTCAAAAATAGGAGATGTCAGCCAGGCGTCTTCTTTTATTTCCGACTCCAGCTGTCCGGGTCCCCAGCCGGCACACCCAAGGGCAATAATAAATGATTTTGGGCCCCTAACCATGGCAAGCGACTCCAGAATATCCCGGGTATTGCTTAGGGCAAGCCTCGGCGTAATCATACGGCACCCCTCCCAACCAAACGGGGGTCCATGGAGTATAAAGATCTCACCCATATGAACCGGTCCTCCAATGTGTATGGGAATGGAGTCCGCGCTGGATGCAAACTCCATTTTAAGCTCATCAAAAATATCCTTTCCAGACAAGGCAGGATGAACTCTGTTTACCACAATACCCAAAGCCCCTACCGGAGCATATTCGCAAATACAGGTAACGGTCTGGTAAAAATTCTGATCAAGCAGCGAAGGCATGGCCATGAGAAACTGACCTTTAAAAGTATCCGGGGAATTATTTTCCATATTTTGTCTCCAAAAAGACGTCTTTGACGTATTCGGAATCATCTTTTTTAGGCGGCATACTTACCCGCCACCTCGCAAGTGTGCGCCAGGTGAGTACACTGAAGCAAGGGTTGTATAAGGAGGCTATGCTTTTTTAGAGAATACGTTTATCTCCGGTTCTTGTCAAGAATACAAACGCAAGGAGTTTCTCTTTGACAGTTGGAATTGTTCAACATATAATTTTTACATTTGATCCATGTTAAGACGGCTTCGTAAAAAGTCTTTTGTGAGCGACATCGAGCAATTTTGGAGAAAGATTCATGATGCGTCTGGCGTTAAAAATTGCAAGCTGTTTGAGGGCGTTAGCCCGAGTTCTTGCAATTTAGCCGGGCGAGTCATGAATCCCAAAATTGCTTGCGGAGCGAGCAAAAGACTTTTTACGAGTTTATCATGTTAAGATATTTCTCAAAATGAGCATACAGTCAACACCGAGCACTTATGGGTATTCATTCAAAAAGCATCTCCGCAATGAAAAAGGATGCGGCTGAAATTTTTTACAAAGGATTACAAGCCGTTGAGCCGGGAGCTGCCATCAAGCGGTGCTGCAAACTTGACGGTGAATCCCTTTTTGTGGGGAATCGGACATATCACCTCCCTCAATATAAAAATCTGTATGTGATCGGCGCGGGAAAAGCCACGGCTCCGATGGCGGCAGGCTTAGAGGATATTCTTGGGGAGAGGATTTCAGAAGGTATGATCACCGTAAAATATGATCATCTTGCCGACCTTCAACGAATCAATCTTATCGAAGCCGGGCATCCTTTTCCGGACCCAAACGGAGAAAAGGGGGCACATGCCATACTGAATCTTGCGAAAAAATCAGGAAAGGACGACCTGATATTGTGCCTTATTTCAGGAGGGGGGTCAGCCTTGCTCCCGCTTCCTTTCAACGGCATTACCCTAAAGGACAAACAGGACACCATCAAAGTGTTCCTTTCCTGTGGCGCCACCATTCATGAAATAAATACCCTGCGAAAGCATACTTCAAAAATAAAAGGCGGCAGGCTTGCACAAGCGGTATATCCTGCCACCATTATTTCCCTAATACTTTCAGACGTGGTGGGAGATGACCTTGATATCATCGCATCAGGGCCGACGGTGCCGGATTCAAGCTCGTTTGCCGATTGCATGGAAATTTTAGAACGATACCACATCAAAGACAAAATACCCGAAAGCATCTTAAATCATATTGAATCCGGAATTTCCGGTAAAATACCTGAAACGCCGAAAGCCGGCGACCCTGCTTTTAAAAGAACGCAAAATCTAATTATCGCCAGCAGCATTGAATCCCTAATGGCTGCCAAAGAGAAAGCCGAAGGCCTGGAATACAACGTCATTCTACTGTCCTCAATGATTGTCGGTGAAACTCGATATGCTGCACAAATCCACGGCGCCATCGCCAAGGAAATCCTTAAAACCGGGAACCCGCTATCTCCACCCGCCTGTATTCTTTCCGGCGGGGAAACAACAGTCACCATTTCAGGAAATGGTTTGGGCGGACGAAATCAAGAGTTTGCGCTTGCAGCAGCCTTTGATATTTCGGGTCACAAGAATGTTGTTGTTCTCAGCGGGGGCACGGATGGTACGGACGGGCCTACCGATGCGGCCGGGGCTTTTTCCGATACATATACGTTGGAGCGGGCCAAAGGGATGGGGTTGGATCCGTATCATTTCCTTGCAAACAATGACGCGTATCATTTTTTTGCAAAACTCGACGACCTTTTAATAACGGGCCCCACCAATACCAATGTAATGGATCTAAGAATTTTACTGGTTGCTTGATTGAACCTTGAGGATGTCACCGCTTATGCCGAGTTAAAATAACGTTCCCTAATCGATGACATCCCTAATTTTACGTGACAGTTGTTTTATGTTAAAAGGTTTCTGAATAAAGCCATTACACCCCCGATCCATTATTTCAGAAGCCTGACCATTGATACTATACCCGCTGGAAAGGAGAATTTTGATTTCAGGGTTTATTTTTTTGAGTCTGTCGTAAGTCTCCCCGCCTCCCAGATCCGGCATGATCATGTCCAATATGACCAAAACGATTTCATCTTGATGTGCCCGATAGACTTCGATGGCTTCTGTACCGCTTCTGGCCGATAGGACGCCGTAGCCGAGGTTTTCAAGAATCTGACTGCCAACATCAAGGATCATCTCTTCATCATCAACAAGCAGTACGTTTCCAACGCCCTTTAGGGTTTTTTGATTCAAGGATTTAGTTTTTAGGATATTTTTGTCAGAAGCCGGAAGAAAGACATTAAACGTCGTCCCTTTATTTAAAGTGCTGTGTGCGTTAATGATGCCGCCGTGATTTTTGATGATACCATACGCAGAGGCAAGGCCGAGACCGGTACCTCTGCCCATATCCTTTGTGGTGAAAAACGGGTCGAATATCCGTTTTATGGTCTTTTCATCCATACCGATTCCCGTATCCCTAATAGATATTTTCACATAATCTCCGGCTTGGACGGAAAAATGTCGGGGATAGCGGTCATCAAGTGTGACGTTTTCTGTTTGAAGAAATAGCTCTCCGCCGCCGGGCATAGCTTGACCGGCGTTTACATAGAGATTTAACAACACCTGCTCCACCTGATTCGGATCCGCCTCCACCGCCCATATATTTTTTTGAATTTTTCGATGTATTCTGATCTCTTTTTTTGTTCGACTGAACAGCTCTGAGCTTTGTCCGACCACATCATTGATGTCAATGGGTTTTACTTCATATTTTCCCCCTTTTGCGAACCCTAAAAGCTGCTTTGTAAGATCTGCACCGCTCTGAACGTATTTCTCGATATTTTTTAATTTTTCATAGTGCGGATGATTGGCATCCAGATCAAAAGTCATGAGAGATGCGTTCCCCAAGATTCCCATAAGCAGGTTGTTATAGTCATGTGCGATACCACCGGCTAAGGTGCCAATGGCCTCCATTTTCTGTACTTGTTGGATTTGAGCCTCCAGCTTTTTCTGTTCATAAATATTTCGCAAATTAACCACGCTACCCACAGGATTTCCATCGCGATCATGATAAATGGCGCCGCTGATGCTTACAGGGATAATATCTCCTGCTTTCGTGTACCGGAACGTTTCAATGCCCGACAGATTTTCTCCGGCGAGGACTTTTTCTATCATTTCATTGGTTTCAGGCCAATTTTCTTCAGGAACAAACATGTCCATTTTTTTGCCCAAACATTCCGCCAAGGTCCATCCAAAAACCTTCGTGAATGTCGGGTTCAAATAAGTTGCCCGCCCTTCCATATCACAAACCATAACCGAATCAGGGTTTGCTTCAAGAACGGTCCGATATTTATTTTCACTCTCACGAAGGGCCGCTTCGGTCTGTTTTCGGATGGAAATCTCCTGACGTGCTTTTTCGTAGAGTCGAGCATTCTCGATGGCGATGGCCGCTGATCCTGCGAGGGACTCCATTAAGGCGAGATGGTTTTTATCGAATCGTCCGGTTTCTGTATCCACCACTTGGAGCACGCCGATGACATCTCCCTTGACATGCAAAGGGACTGTGAGGATGGACTGCATATTCTTTCCAATGACCTGATCCACTTCCTTATAATGCCGTTCATCAGAATACGTGTCCGGAGTCATCGAGCTTTCGCCGTGGCGCACCACCCATCCGGCCAGACCCTCTCCAGGTGCCAATCGCCAACCGCGCAAAGTTTCGCCATAATCGCCGGTGGCCTGCTCACAGACCAGCTCCCCGGTGTCTCGATCGATCAACCATATTGAGCTGCCGACCACGCCCATCAATCGACGCACTTCTTCCAAAACGCTAACGATAACCTGGTCCAAATTTAGACTTGAATTAAATGCCTGGCGTGTCTGGGTGTGCAACCGCTGCTCGCGGTTGCGCAATCGGATGACTTCCCTCGCCCGTTCCTGTTCGGTAATATCACTTAAAATTACGACACGTGTATCTTCTTCCTTATCCCAAGATAATATTTTTATTTTAACCAGATATTCATTCAGAACCAGAGGAAATTCGACCGTTACTGTCTCCAATTTTTTCCTGGGAGTTTTTAAAAGTTCGACCATGCTTTGACCCGCATCTGTTGAAAAAAGCTGGGTAAAAATTGACCCCAACAGTTTTTTCTTGGGGATATTGCACAGAGAAATAGCCGCGGGATTGGCAAAAACAATTTTTCCTTTAGAAGTTATTTCTAAAATTCCTTCTGACATTGCTTCCAAAATAATATGAAATTTTTTCTTAACAGCCGGCAGTTCCTTGGTTATATTCTCCATAAGATTCTTACCTTTTGAAGCATACTCAGCTTTTTAAAATTAGGATATTTGGTTCTTTGAGGAAGATAGATTGTAAGGATCATAAAATAATACTCTTCATTAAATCAAGTCTCAAGTTATATTATTCCTTCGAAACGCCCCGATACCCGGGTCGCAGCGTTTAAATTAGGGAATTTCTGTACAATCAAGTTTTACGAAACCTACAAGTTTGGCATCCGGCTGCGCCGGCCGGGAACGTCTTTAAAAAAGGCGATTCTCTATCGATTTTTTGGAAAAATGCTTGAATAATGTGTTTTGGGAGAATAGGATGAAAACAAAAATACCCGAGCAAAACTTCCTTTATTTCCAGCAAATTGTAGGTTTTCGGAGATGTTTAAATATGCGTGCCGTAATACAAAGGGTTAAATCCGGTTCTGTAACCGTCGAAAATGAATTGGTCGGAAAAATCGGCAAAGGTCTTTTGGTACTTTTAGGGATTGCAAAAGCGGATAAAACCGATGATGCCGAATACCTTGCGGACAAGATCGTGAATTTAAGAATTTTTGAAGATGAAAATCGTAAAATGAACCGTTCTTTGGTGGATACTGCCGGCGAAATGCTGGTTGTCTCCCAGTTCACCGTGTTGGGAGATTGCAAAAAAGGCCGACGCCCATCTTTTGTCCAAGCCGCAGCTCCGGATCATGCTGCCGGACTGTACCAGATATTTGTTGAACAGGTCCGCCAGAAAGGCGTTACTGTGAAAACCGGTCGATTTCGAGCCATGATGGATGTATCTTTGATCAACGACGGGCCGGTGACCCTTATTGTGGACAGCAGAAGGATCTGTTGCCCAAACAAAAAGTAACCGTCATAAAAAATCTACTCCATGTATTTATCGCCAAAATCAAAACCATCCTTTAGCGCCGCCACATGGCGGTTTCTACTTCTTTTTTGTCTATTGAATTTCGGGGTAACCCAACATCTTTATGCCGAAAAACTCGCTGTTCTAAATCATTTTATTGGAGATCGGGATGCGATTCTGGTTGCAGATCCCCAAGGACGGATTGTTTTTTCAAAAAATGCCGACATTCAGCTTGTCCCGGCATCGACCCTGAAAATATTTACGGCGCTTGTGGCCCTCCATTATCTGGGTCCGGATTACAGATTTGTCACCGAGTTTTATCAAGACCATCATTCAAATCTAAAAGTAAAAGGATATGGAGACCCCCTTCTCATTTCAGAAGCTTTGGCGAAAATTGCACGCGATCTCAAATCCATACCGGGTATTGAACTTAATCATATAAACGATCTGGTTCTCGATGATTCATATTTTAAAACCCCCATCGCAATCCCCGGGGTTAATCGGTCAAATGAACCCTACGACGCTCCCATCGGCGCGCTGTGTGTAAATTTCAACACGATCAATTTCAAGCGCAACCCCAACGGCATTTTTGTCAGTGCCGAGCCCCAAACGCCGCTATTGCCGTTTGTTCAAGAAAAAATCGATGCCGCTCAACTGGATCACGGCAGAATTCTATTTTCCTCTCAAAGAAATGAAAACACACTTTATTCGGGTCATCTTCTTCTATATTTCTTAAAAAAAGAGGCGATACAGTTCGCCGGTAGAATAAGAACAGAAAAGGTTCAAAACGACAACGACAAACTTATCTTCAGATATGTTTCCAGTTTTTCATTGATGCAGGTCATATCAAAACTTCTCGAATATTCAAATAACTTTATGGCCAATCAGTTGCTCATCACGTGCGGTGCAAAAGCATACGGGCCTCCGGGGACCTTGGAAAATGGTGTTCAGGCAGCATCAGCATATGCGAAAAATATTCTTAAAATCGATAATTTTCGACTTGTGGAAGGTTCAGGGATATCGAGAAAAAACCGGATGTCAGCGGTAAGCCTTTACAAAATACTCAAAGTTTTTGCGCCCTATCATTTTCTCATGCGCAGAATGGGGAAAGCTTTCTACAAAACAGGAACCCTCAACGGTATCCATACACGGGCCGGTTATGTAGAAAATAAAGAAGGAAGGTTATATTCATTTGTTTTGCTGATAAATACATCGGGGAAGTCGCCGAATCCAATTATGGATATACTCTTGCGCAATCTGGATTAAAAATTGGGTTTTTTTCCGCTGGTAATTGAAGCATATGCACTGTGGTTGTGGATCGACTCAAAATTTTCCGCACTCACGGAAAACCAGGTTATGTTGCTGTCCTGTTTCAGCTTGTCAGCGACGTCTCTGACGATATCTTCAACAAATTTGGGGTTATTGTAGCCCTTTTCCGTCACATGTTTTTCATCCATACGTTTGAGGACAGAGTATACTTCGCATGAAGCCGTCCCCTCTACCAGCTCAATCATATCTTCGATCCAGATAAATTTTTTAAACCGCGTGCTGAGCATGACTTGACCCCGTTGATTATGGGCGCCTGCATCACTGATCTCTTTTGAACAAGGACAGACGGAAGATATCGGAACAACGACCACGGATACGAGATCGATCTTGCCGTCGGGGTCGCTTGAGCCCAAAAAACTGCACACGTAGTCCATCAGGCCGAGGGATTTGCTGATGGGGGATTTTTTTTCAATAAAATAAGGAAATGTTACTTCGATGTTGGACGAAGCTGCATTTAAATATTCTTTCATCTCTTCAAGAATAACGGAAATTTTCTTTAAAGAGACCTCCGGACGAAACAAATGCAGCATCTCTACAAAACGGCTCATGTGAGTCCCTTTGTAGTTGTGAGGCAAATCGACATACATGCTTATGGAAGCAACGGTGTGCTGAAAGTTGTTTTTCCGATCGAGCACTGTTATGGGATATTTAAGATTCTTAATGCCGACTTTGTCGATTGGAATGTTGCGATGATCGAATTGATTTTGAATGTCTTTCATTTTAACAAATAATCCGTCTTCACATGGCCCATGGCTCTGAAAATATTCCCTTTAATTTTCCTGTTGCTTCTGTAGAGCTGCTGTAATAGCCCCTTAATTTCCTGCCGTTTGGAAACTTTTGCGCTCGGACATGGATTGATAAAATCCGGACAACCTTTTTCTGTTGCAAATCGTCTTATAACATCTTCGTCAGCAAAAGCAAGAGGCCTTATCAATGTAAATCTTTCCTGGAAAAAAGACTGGGCGGGCATCATCGTACTGATCTCTCCGGCATAGCATATGTTCAAAAATAACGTCTCGATAATATCGTCTTTGTTGTGTCCCAGAGCCAGCTTGTTGCATCCCAGTTCATCCGCAATTTCAAAAAGGCGTTTTCTGCGCAACCTGGAACATAAAAAACACGGGTTTTCACGATTTTGAGAGCTATGGGCCAAAACTCCGTAATCCGTATGCTCAATTTTGAGTTCAAGGCCTGTTCTATGCCAATATTCGGCCAGGGGTTCACTGAAGCCTTCCTCAAATCCGGGATCGATATACACTGCAAACAGTTCATAATTTATGGGGATACGCTTCAGTCGTTCATTCAACATCCACATCAGCGTGAAACTGTCTTTGCCTCCTGAAAGCCCGACTAAAATTCGATCCCCATCAGAGATCATATCATACCGGTGCAACGCCTTCCCAATATTTCTTTTTAGCACCTTGTAGGCATAGCTGTACTTTGGCAAAAGAAAAGTGTCGGCCTCCTATGGATTTTCTTCTAATTCTAAGAGTTCCTTTGTTTCTTCTTCTTTTTTTTCTTCTTGAATTGCGATCTTTCCCGCTGCGACTTCGCGCAGGGCGACGACGATATCTTCGTTCTTCGGTGAACTGACCAGGTATTCGGATCCTTCACGGATCTGCCTTACACGCTTGGCCGCCATGTTGACCAGTAAAAACCGGTTTTTTACCCGTTTCAAGCAATCTTCTATGGTTATACGCGCCACGAAAAACCTCCGTTAATGTGTTATTAATTATTTTAAAATGTTGGCAAGTGTTGACAAACTCGTAAAAAGTCTTTTGTGATCGATATCTGATCGTTTGGCATCCAGTGTTTCAAGCGATGATGCGTTAAAAATTTTAAGCTGTTTGAAGCCCTTGCGACGAATTCTTGAAATTTAGAAACACAGATTGAAACGCGACCAAATGGTCACTGAGCGAGCAAACCGGACTTTTTACGAGACCATCACAATGTTCAATTTACAATATTTCTACCAGTTCATAGTATCTTTTTCCACCTGGGGCTTCCAAAGAAATTTCATCTCCAGGTTTTTTGCCGATGACGGCTTTCCCCAGGGGCGAAGACACGGAAATGCGTCCTTCCTCAATGTTCGCTTCATCAGTTCCCACGAGCTGATATTCGACATTTTCACCGGTATCGGTATTTTCAAGTATTACAGAACAGGCAAATACAGCGCGATCCTTTGGAAGCTTTTGAGGATCGATGATATCTGCTCTGGATAGCTTGTATGTCAATTCATTTAACCGCCCCTCAATAAATGCCTGCCTGTCTTTGGCAGCTTCAAACTCTGCGTTTTCAGTGATATCCCCGTGAGCACGGGCCTCTTCGATGGACTTTATATTCTTGGGCCGTTCAACTCTTTTAAGATAATCCAGTTCTTTCTTCAGGGCCTGATAACCCTCTTTTGTAATGGGTACGCGCTCCAAATCTAAACTCCCTATAAATAGTCTTTTGCCAAGATTTCTGCAATCTGTACCGTATTGGTTGCAGCGCCCTTTCTGATATTATCGGCCACAACCCACATGTTGATGCCGTTTGAAATCGACTCATCCTCACGGATACGACCCACAAACGTCAAGTCCTGGCCGGCAGCATCAATGGCAAGCGGATAAATGTTGTTGTGGGGATCATCAACGACTTTAACCCCGGAAGTTTCTTCGAGCAAAGCCCTCACCGCTTCAGCAGAAACATGTTCAATGGTCTCAATGTTAATCGATTCTGAATGACCGTAAAATACCGGCACACGAACGGTGGTTGCTGTCACCCCGATGGTATCGTCTTCCAGAATCTTTCTCGTTTCATGGACCATTTTCATTTCTTCTTTGGTATAGCCGTTCTCCAGAAACACATCGATGTGGGGAAGGCAGTTAAACGCGATGGGGTGTGGGTAGACCTCGGTTTCATACGGTTTGAAATTGAGAATCGACCGGGTCTGTGCATCGAGTTCATCAACCGCCTTTTTACCGGTTCCTGAAACAGCCTGATATGTTGAAACCACGATCCGTTTGATCCCATATTTCTGGTGCAATGGGTGTAGTGGAACCACCATCTGGATGGTCGAACAGTTCGGATTTGCGATGATACCTTTATGGGTGAATTGTGCAATTGCATGGGGATTCACTTCGGGAACCACCAAGGGAACTTTGGGATCCATCCGCCACGCACTTGAATTGTCAACCACCACGCATCCGTCCCGGGCCGCAAAAGGGGCAAATTTTTCACTGGTACCGCCCCCGGCCGAAAAAAGGGCGATATCGATACCTTTAAAAGAATCCGCCTTCAATTCCTCAACAGCAATGGCATTGCCCTTGTAATCAAGTTTACGGCCCACAGAACGCCGGGATGCCAAAAATTTAATAGACTTAACCGGAAAATTCCTTTCTTCCAGGCAGGTGATCATCTGATTTCCCACAGCACCTGTCGCACCTGCAACGGCGACATTAAATTTTTTATTCGACATGATTGGCCGTCCCAATAATATAATCTGCCACAAGATCTCCAACTTCTTGTGTCGTATACCCCATTTTCCCTGCGGCAACATCTTTGAGGTCGTCCCGCAGTACTTTCATAACACCCGCCTCTATCAAGGATGAAGCCGTTGACTCGCCCAGGGTCTCGAGCATAATCTGAGCCGAGGAAATGGCGGCAATCGGGTTAATGATCTGTTTGCCGGTATATTTTGGAGCAGACCCACCGATGGGTTCAAACATTGAAATTCCTTCAGGATTGATGTTTGCTCCGGCGGCAATGCCCATCCCCCCCTGAATCATTGCGCCCAGGTCGGTTATTATATCTCCAAACATATTATCCGTAACGATAACATCGAACCACTCCGGGTTTTTCACCATCCACATGCAGATGGCATCGACGTGTGCATAATCTGTCTCGATATCAGGGTACTCATCTGCAATTTCATAAAAAGTACGCTCCCACAAATCAAATGCAAAGGTCAATACATTGGTTTTTCCGCAAAGGGTCAGCTTTTTTCTCTTGTTTCTTTTTCTGCAATATTCAAAAGCATATCGGATGCAGCGTTCCACGCCTTTGCGGGTATTTATCGATTCTTGGATTGCGACTTCATCCAGCGTGCCCCGTTTTAAACATCCACCGGCGCCCGCATAAAGACCTTCGGTGTTTTCCCGGACCACAACAAAGTCTATGTCTTCCGGCCCCTTGTCTTTTATCGGCGTATGCACGCCCTCATAGAGTTTAACCGGTCTCAAATTGATATACTGGTCAAAATAAAACCTGAGTTTTAAAAGAATGCCTTTTTCAAGAATGCCCGGTTTTACATCCGGATGTCCGATGGCGCCCAAATAGATTGCGTCTGCTTTTGACAATGACTCCAGAACGGAGTCCGGCAAAATCTCTCCAGACGCCATGTAATGCTCCCCGCCCAAATCATAATGGTTAAAATTCAGGCTGAAACCGAATTTTTCGGATACGATTTTGAGAATTTTGATACCTTCTGCAACAACCTCCGGCCCTGTTCCATCACCGGGAATTACGGAAATGTTATAATTTTTTGACATAATGATAGATCCAATCAGCGAATATCGGTACTTTTGTTAATATTATGGCCAAATGGGCTTGATCCGTGCTCATTTGCCCCGTTACATCCAGTCACTTTTGGTTTTATTTTTCGATGATGCCGAACGCTCAAGATAGGACCTGAAACGGTATACGCAAGGCCTAACATAAATAGCGCAATGGATGGCTGAGCGGCGATAAAAATCAATATCAGGATGATCGCCACCAGAACATTGAAATTCATTTTTTTAAACAGTTCAGGCTTTTTGAAACTGTTATATTTTATTGTGCTAACCATTAAAAAAGAAAGAATGTACAGCAAAACAAGAATGAATATGGGATTTATTTTCCCTTCTATGCCGAATTTATGGCAAAATAAAACGGTTGTTGCCGCCATGCCTGCTCCGGCCGGAATCGGAAGACCGACAAAATGTTCGCTGCTAATTGTCCCCACCTGGGAGTTGAAACGTGCCAGGCGAAGCGCCCCGCAAGCCAAGAAAAGAAATGCTGCCAGCCAGCCAATTCTTCCTAAGGGCTTGAGGGCCCACAAATATACCATTAATCCAGGGGCAAGACCAAAAGATATTAGATCTGCCAAAGAATCGTATTCAATACCGAATTTGCTGGTCGTATTCGTAGCTCTGGCAATTTTACCATCCATGATATCAAACATGACGCCGATAATAATCGCCACAGCTGCAGCAACAAATTTTCCGTTTACGGAAGCGATAACCGCATAAAATCCGAAAAAAAGATTCAGCGATGTAAAAATGTTGGGCAGTATGTAAATTCCACGCCGCGACTTTTCTTTTTTAAATCTTTTTGTTCTTTTCATGTCAAATCTCCTAAAACGGATGTTCCGGCTTTCACCCGATCCCCGACAGTCACTTTCAAATTTATGTCCGGCGGAAGGTAAACATCAAGACGTGACCCAAAACATATTAAACCAAAACGCTGTCCCCGGGCAACGATGTCACCCTCCTGAACTTTACAAATAATACGTCTTGCAATCAGGCCTGCAATTTGAACCGTAGAGATTTTTTTCCCTTCTTCGGTTTCCAGAGTTACTGCGTTGTGTTCGTTATGCCTGGACGCCTTGTCAAGATTTGCTGAAAAAAATTTTCCAGGATAATAACTTACCGTTTTCACCTGCCCTTCATGGGGAATACGATTTACATGAACATTAAAAATCGACATGAAGATGCTGATCTTAATGCACGATCCTTCATAAAACCGGCTGTTGTCCACCGGACCCGCTGAGATAATTTTGCCGTCGGCCGGCGAAATCACACCGCCTTTAAAATTGGGAACAACACGGTCCGGGTCCCTGAAAAAATAACCTATGAAAAAGCTGGCAGCGAGTCCAATCAGGGCCAGAGTGGTCAACTCCAAAAGGGCGAATACAATCGTCGCGAATACAGAAGCAAATATAAAAGGATACCCAGCACTTGCCACTGGAAAAGCGGTATGACTGGGCGAGTCTGGCCTATAAAATTTATGCATCTAATCTGCCTTGTTTAACGGGCTGCAGAGCACTTTAATTTGCCCTAAATTCGGGCAAACAAAATTGAGAAAATCAAAAAATAAATATATAAACTGTTTGGGGTTATAAGATTTCAAAAAGCCTAAACTTAATTTTATATCAAAATGGATCTTAAATTGTCAATAATAACCGCAATGATAATCGTTTTTCCCTGCTCGTCTCACTCGCGCTGTTGTGCAATGATCATTCATGGAACATCGCATCTTGTTTTTATTGAAGTCTTTTATACCTAAATTGAGCGATTGTCGAGTTTGCCGGAGATGCAAGGCATGGGACATGCAGCCGTAATCTGCTACTGCAAATGTCTCATAACACAGCAGATTCGGTAAAATCGGCAATCCCGAAGGGTTTCAAAGGGTGACAATTTTTTGCATAAATACATTCACCTATTGGATAAGATCTATTCGCGATTTTAGCGAGGTATATTTATCTATAATTATTATTTTTTATATTCCTGTTACGATTTGAAACGCTCAATTTGGGTTATCGTAAATTTTATGTGCATTTTGGGGATTGACGTGCGGAAAAGCCGGTCTAAGGATTATTTGCCAAGTTCAGTTCTGCATCGGATTTTCGGATATAATGGGGTATAAACCTATGGACATCGTCCGTATCTTTATTTTGAAATTTATTCAAGCTAAGAAAGGCTATGGTTGAAGCTTTGATTGTATTTTGGGGCATCGATGCAAAAAATGCTGCGTCACCCATCATGTCCGATAGCATCTTCCGATAAAGTAAAGCACCATTGCCCACAAAAATACATGCCTCATTAATGTCACGTATCGCATTTTCAGGGGCACAGACTTGCGCCCCCATCGCCTCTTTTAGACGGCCCTCTATCAACCTGTATCTGGAAACATAGACTTCCCCTCGGCGAGCGTCTAAAAGCGAACAGATCAAATATGGCCAATGAGATACCTGCGCTGCAAGTGCTTCAAGGCTCGAAATGCCCACCAGAGGCTTTTTTAATCCCGCCGCAAGCCCCTTAACGGTCGTTATTCCGATACGCAGACCGGTAAAAGATCCAGGCCCTCTGACAACGGCAAAACCATCCACATCAGAAAATTTAAGTCCTGAAAAACCGATGGCCGTATGGATCATATCCATTAAATGTTTTGAATGGGTCTCTTCTCTGAGCAGTGTAACTTCCGCCAACACGGACTTTTTATCAATAATGGCAACACTGCAGGTTGTGGTAGCTGTATCGACAGCGAGGATTATCATATCACCGGTCGTCCATAACTTTACCGTCAATGGCAAGGGCAAGAACTTTATCCATATTTTTAACCGGAACAAAGTCGATTTTGCGCTTTACGTTCAAGGGAATCTCCTTCAAATCTTTTTTGTTCTTTTCAGGAATAATGATGGTGCGGATTCCGGCCCTCAAGGCCCCTAACGCTTTTTCCTTCAAACCGCCGACAGGAAGAACCCTGCCCCTTAGCGTGATTTCACCGGTCATGGCAACATCTCGATTTACCGGTTTATTTGTCAACGCAGAGATAAGGGCTGTGGCCATTGCAGTGCCGGCAGACGGTCCGTCCTTGGGAATTGCGCCTGCCGGGACGTGAATATGTATATCCTTATTTTCAAAAATGTTTTCTTTGACGCCCAAGCTGCCAAGGTTTGCACGGGCATAACTCAGCGCCGCTCGGGCGGACTCCTGCATAACATCTCCGATTTGGCCGGTTATGATCAACTCCCCTTTTCCGCCGATCAACGATGCCTCCACATACAGAACCTCACCACCGGCTTGTGTCCAAGCCAGACCGGTGGATAGACCCACCTGGCTATTTTCCTGGTCCAATTCAGGAAAATATTTCGGGACACCCAGGTATTTTTCCAGGTTGTTTTTTGTGATTTTAAATGGCCCTTTATCGCCTTCGGCAATCTTACGCGCGACCTTGCGACACAGTGAACCGAGTTCACGTTCAAGGTTCCTTAAACCGGCTTCGGATGTGTATTCTGACATGACCTTAACCAGCGCCCCCGTACTGATGGACACCGTTTTTTTCTTCAAACCGTTCGCCTTTATCTGGCGCGGTATAAGGTGTCGCTGGGCAATGGTCTTTTTTTCTTCTTCTGTATATCCGGACAGGGTAATGACCTCCATCCGGTCCAGAAGCGCTGACGGGATGGTGTCGGTCAGGTTGGCTGTGAGGATAAACATGACCTTTGAAAGATCAAAGGGTAAATTAAGATAGTGGTCGCTAAAAGCTGAGTTCTGTTCAGGATCAAGGGCTTCTAAAAGCGCTGATGAAGGATCCCCTCTAAAATCGGATCCGAGCTTGTCAATTTCATCCATCATGAAAACAGGATTGTTTGTACCGGCCTGTTTCATCCCCTGCAGTATCCGCCCCGGCAATGCACCGATATAGGTGCGACGATGCCCTCTGATTTCAGCTTCATCCCGGATGCCGCCCAGAGAAATACGGATGAATTTACGGTTCAAGGCGCTTGCAATGGCCTGGCCCAGGGAGGTCTTCCCCACACCGGGGGGGCCAACGAAACAAAGAATCGGACCTTTCATTTTAGGATTAAGCTTACGTACGCTGAGATGTTCAAGTATACGATCTTTGATATTGTTCAGCCCAAAATGGTCTTTATCGAGAACCGATTTGGCATTCTTGATATTGATGACATCTTTGCTGCTTTTGCTCCATGGCATATCGACCAGCCAGTCCAGATATGTCCGCACTACCGAGGCTTCAGCAGCGTCAGGGTGCATCTGTTCGATGCGTTTCAGCTGTTTTAAAGCTTCTTTACTCGCAATTTTCGGCATCTTGGCGTTTTTTATTTTTCTTTTAAAATTCTGAATTTCCTTTGCCCGGTCATCGCTTTCGCCAAGTTCCCTGTGGATCATTCTGACCTGCTCTCTTAAAAAATAGTCTCGCTGACTCTTGGAAATTTCATCTCTCACATCAGATTGGATTTTCGCCTGCATGGAGGACAATTCCACCTCCCGGGACAGCAGCTCGTTGACTTTTTTTAACCGTTCCATGGGTTCGATCAATTCGAGCAACATCTGAGATTCATCGATTTTTAATTTAAGATTTGAAGCCACGAGGTCAGCAAGTTTCCCGGGGTCATCGATATTTTCAAGAATGACGCTGACATCATTGTTCATTTCGCCACGCAATGCCAAAATCTTTTCGGAGTGTTCTCGAACATTCCGCATCAGCGCCTCAATCCCCAGATCGATATCTTCAAACGGCTCGTCCGGAATAATCTCTATTTTTACACGGTATAAAGATTTTTTTGAAACGTATTTAACGATCCGTGCCTTGGCGATACCCTGTACAAGGGACTTTACGTGTCCATCCGGAAGTTTGAGCATCCTCAAAATTCGGCTCACGGTACCCACTGTATAAATCTGATCCGGTTTCGGATTTTCGATGTTCGGATCTTTTTGTGCCGCTAAAAACAGATATCCGTCTTTCTCCACCGCCGCCTCAGCAGCGCGAACCGATTTTTCGCGCCCGATAAACAGCGGAAGAAGCATATCCGTAAAAATTACGATATCTCGTACTGAAATCAAAGGAAGCGTATCCGGTATCGGTGCATCCTTTTCATTTTCATCAATTATGCTGATAAGGTCATCTTTGTCGGTTTCAGCCATTGGTTCTCCTGTCGCTACTTTTATTTAAAATCTGTACTTGATCGTGTTGCAAATAATCATTTGTTTGAACTGCAACAGCGTTCGAATTCCCCGCAACCTTTTTGAATCGAGGACACCCCTGCCCACCCCGCAGTTAGTTTATGATCGTGCCGGGGTGAACCCTATCTGTCGTTTCTGTTCGACCGGGAGGTAAATCCCGTTTCAACGGAGCTGCAAGAATCTTCAATTTTGAATCAACAAGCAATATAATAAAACACAATTCATTTTTGACAATGTCTATCTTGATGAATTCTCAAAAAAATCGATTATTGGCCGGCATTCTCCCCGAATTTAGCGCCCCATCAATCCCCCTCGCCCTTCTGGACGGAAAGCCTCGTCCTTTACCCTAATTGAGCAAAAGTCGAGGATGCCCTAGATTCGAGCCATCAAGGCTATACCTTAAGTTCCGACAGCCTTTTTTCCCCGAATTTCATGGGAATTATTATGGCGGCAATGCTGAGCACAAACACCAGGAAAAAGGATCCTGTGACCCAAGTCCATTCAAAAACGGTCAATCCCCTTTCTTTGATATCCGCCATAAATATATTGTAAACAGGTCCGGCTTCTAGAAAGATGACGGCACCGATATAGCCGGCACACACCATCATAAATAAAATCCCTCCGAAACTCGTCACGGTTTGAGCCGGATTGTCCGCTTTAAAATCAGGATATGCCGCACCAAAGCCGATCCCCATCGCAACGACGCCCGGAACCAGGAAAAAGATGGTGGCTGTTGAAAGCGCCATCATAAACGGCGTCACTTTAAGTAAGATGTTTGTTGCGATGATTAAAATTTCGGTTAAGATCAGCAACGGGAGAAAATAGATAAAAAACTTTATCCAGAGGTAGCGTCTCAAAGTTATTGGAACCGATTTAACCAACCAGAAGGCCTCCCTTTCAATGCTGACCGCAGGATACGCGAATCTGGCCGTAATTGCAGTCAGAACAAACCCCGCAAGACCCATGTTAAGAAAAGAAAGGAGATTCTGGAGATAAACGGTTTTTATCGGCGCTTTTTCTAGGGGGAGTGCATTGAAATTGTATAAATATAAGACAACCAGTGCAGCAATAAGAAACAGCTGTGACCACTGTGTCTGATCCCTGAAAAAAGTTCGAATCTCCTTGAAGATAAAGGCCCCCACAGGACCTGGCAGAAGTCCTCGGAAATGGATTCCTGAAAACCTGTTTCTAAAAAGCCGGACGTGCGCCGTGTGCGCTTTTGAAAGCCCCTTGAAGTATACGGCATCTGCGATAATGATGGCCATAAATACCATGACGCCGGCCCAGGTCCAGGAGAGCGCCGTGTGAAACATCCCGTGTTGAATATGACCCGACAGTGCAGCCTTTAGGCTGTCACAAGCCCAGGTGCTCGGAAGGTATGGCGGTGCAGGTGTCTTTAGGGATTTAAGATAAACGAGGGCGGTTGAAAAAACTTCGGGATCGACCAACCGCTCCGGCTGTAAAAATCGAACGGCAAAAAAGAGTATCAGAAAAAAACATAGGCCAAAAAATATGGACATGTTTCTCATACGGCTCGCCGGCACAAAATTCACAACAAGAACAACCAGGATAACGCTGGTGCTCGATGCAATAATGACCAGGGATAAAATGACCATGATCATATCCCAGTAGAAAAAGAATCCGGCCTGATAAACAATCCCATACGACATAAAGATTGGAAGCGTATAGACAATTACCATCCAAGAGCTGTCTAGGGTGCTTTCGATGGACCTGGCAATAAAAATCTTGAAGCTTGAAACCGGCATGGAATGCACCAGAGAAAGATCTCTGCTGAGGTACAGCTTGGAAATGGATGTTAAAATACTGCTAAAAATAAGCAGCGAAAAAAACGTAAGAAGAATCATTGAAAGCAGTTTATACGCAAGTATATCACCAAGTTCTGAAATTTCTTTGAAGTAAATGAGAACCCGAAGTGATGTGGCAAATATTCCCCCCCAAAAACATATGCCGATGGTTCCGAACAGAAAAAGCTTGACCCGCCTTCCCCGGTCGTTTTTGAAAAGGCCCTTATTTTTAAAAGAAAAAATCCTCGGCCTCAAAAGTGTGACAATGTCTTTCATGGTTCTGTTAGCCGGATGAATATCTGCTCAAGATCGGCCCCTTCAGCATGGACATTTCGCCTCAAATCTTCATAAGTACCGGTTGCGATAAGGGTTCCCTTATGGATGATGCCAATTTTATCGCAAATGTCTTCGGCCACTTTCAACGTATGGGTCGACATAAAAATGGTGACACCTTCATCTGCTAGATGTTTAAAATGGTCTTTGACCATCTTGATCGCCAGAGGATCGAGACCCACCATGGGTTCATCGACGACAATCACTTGGGGATCGTGTAAGAGCGCTGCGGCCATGACCAGACGCTGCTTCATACCGTGAGAATAGGACTCGATGAGCTCATTCGACCGATCAGACAGAAAAAACATGTCCAGTTTTTCTTGAGATTTTTTTAAAAACCTATCTTCATCCACATCGTAGAGATCGGCAATGAACTTCAGAAACTCCATTCCGGTAAGTTTTTCATAGAGATAGGCTCTGTCGGGAATAAACCCTATTTTTCTTTTGGCGTGTTCCGGTTGATCCGCCATATTTATTCCGCAGATCATCACCGCACCGGAGGTGGGTGCAAGTACACCGCCCATCATGTTGATTGTGGTCGTTTTTCCGGCACCATTCGGACCGATAAATCCGAAAATTTCTCCCTTCGACACCCTGAGGTTGAGGGTGTCCACGGCCAGAAGATTGCCGTATTTTTTGCTCAGGTTTTTAAGTTCTATCATTCTGTCAATCCAGTAATCTTTAATTTTATTTCTCCGATAATGCGCATCAAATCGAGCTGCTGGTGCATGGCCCCACTTGAAAACCGTATGTGGGTGACATCTGCCGGCACCTGACCTAAAACCGAATCTGCGGTTATCCACTGTCCAACATAGAGAAGATTCCAGGCATGATAATAAAACCTGCCGTTCAAATAGACGAGTCCAACTTCAATCCGGGCGGGGATACCTGAGGCCCTTGCAAGGGCCGCCAGAAGCACGGCATGTTCATTACAGTCCCCCACCCTATTTTCCAAGGTGGCAAGGGCATCGGGAAGGGAAAGCACCGGACGTTTTTCAACATTTTTACGGACCCAGGCAACCAGTTTGTTCGCTTTTATTAAAGGTCTGTCATCGGCGGACACAATTTTGTTTACAAGATTCTGTATGCTGGGATGATCGGACTCTATAAACGGGGACGGCATTAAAAATCTCTTCTCGTTTTCACCCATTTTGTTTTTATCAAGAACATCCGGAAGGTCGGATAAATCCTCCTTCTTTATGGTAAGGATGTTATCTGTTAAGCGTTGTCTCCCCCCTTGGAGCCGGACAATGTTATCATTTACACCGGTGATTTCAACGTCGATTCCTTTAAGCCGCAAGGGATGGTCGATGCGCATATTGGACGGTACGGAGGCAAGCTGTGTGAGATCCAAAATAGGTTCTTTTTGTAAACCGGAAAGCGCATCGTCACGGGTTGTTTTTTCGAGACGGATTCCCAGAAGCCCTTTCTCCCGGATGACATCACCATTTTCTCCGATCCAGGCCAGCTGTGTTATCCCTTTATAGGACACGGTCATCTTTTTCGTGTTTTTTTCAAGTCCCATGTTCACGATTTTTTCCGGACCCATCATCTTGATCGTGACAGGTTCACTGGCCATACTCACAGGGTCGAAAACCTGGACGGCAAATTCGTCTCCGGTTTTCATTTCAGATGTAACAGCAGCGTTCAGTATCCCGGAAGGGATATAGATCTTTTCTCTGACGCTGATTTGGATATCTTTGGTGGACCCGAAGCTGTGTGTTTTTATGGAAAGCACATTTCCGGAAACAGACCCTTGAGCTGAAAATTGGAACCGTCCCGAACCCATCTCAAAATTGAATGAAGACAGCGTAAAATCTGTATTGAGCCGGCCGAAGGTTTTAAGAATCATATCCTGGGTGAGCCCCATGGTATTGAGCCGCATATAGACCGTTTCTTCGAGGCGGTATCCGTCTTCGATTTTTGAAAATACCGTATGTGAAGATCCAATTTTACGGTCATTCAGCAATATATTCATCCACGCATCTTTTTCAGGCAGGGCGTTCAGGGAGGATGGAGTCAACGAAGCAGGCTCCCAATGGAATTTTTTAAACACCTCCAATCGAAAAGAAAATAGAATCGAAAAAAGAAGTCCAAATATGCCCAAAGCAATCCAGAAAGGTTTCATTATAATACGATTTCAGCGCTATGATCCAATAAAGGGAGAAAGATTTCCGTTGCGATGTTCTCAAAAACCGCATCCAAAGGATCGATCTTGCCGAAACAACGCTCGAAATATGGATCTTCGGATTCCCCTCGGGAAAAATCACTCCCAGCCCATTTTTTTCGTGCGGCATGCATGGCCGCCGGTTTCGTCCGGTGCATCACGTGTATCTGACGAACATATTCGAACGACGAATCGGGAAAAAAATGCAACGGCTCCGACATTCCCTTCCAGTAGAACCGAAGAAGATCACGTATCCGGTCCGCGGCGTCTGGAACCGGCTTAAATTCCCAGGCGGCATCTTTGCCCAACAGGAGGCTCCGATCCGGATTGTCAACTTCATCTAAAGCATAAATTACTAGGTTATAAATCCATGTATTTATTATATGTTTAGGTTTTATTTTTGCATATCGAATTTGAATCAGTCCCTGTTCAAAAAAATCAGCAATGCGACCGCTTATGCTAAACCCTGCGATATTGAGCTTAAATCCTCGATCATCGAAACGTTTGCTTTGGATATGGCCGCCAATCTTTCTGACAAAATCTTCTGCATCCAGACTCCGGTCATTGAAAACCAATTCGCCCACTTTTCCATGGGGAAGCTGCCCGGAGGCTTTTTTCACAGGGAAATAATCTTTTAAGTTCAATCCCGACATTTTTTTTGCCGCAAGTTCTTGATCGACCGTATATTTTTCCAAATGATCTAAATTGAAATTTTCTCTTTGATCGGCAACGGCTTCTGGATCGCGAAGATATACGCCCAAGCGCTTCTCTAAAAGAAACTTGCTTGGATTGCCGAAAAAGGTGCTCAAGTCTTTAATGTCGAGATTTTTCCATTGATGGGAAAGTTCAGGCAGTTTGGCGGCAATCAGCGTGGGAGCTTCTTTTCGGTCATGCAATCTTGAACCGGCTGAAAAATTCTCTTGGGAATAACTGAACAGCTTGCTGTCGGGTCTGAAATATTCGGGGGAAAAGGCTTGAAGCCGATGAAGGGTTACGATCCGATCTTCTAAAAGACCGAATCCGTCTTGGATATAATCTATGAGTTCACTGACCAGAACCGATGGCGGAATCCGAGTGTTATCCTGGATACTCTGCCCCACATAGCTGACGTACAACCTGTTTCTGGCGGATAGAAGCGCCTCCAGAAAAAGATATTTATCGTCATTTCTCCGGTTACGATCGCCAATCCTGGGGTTTTTGACCATCAGATCGAACCCCAGAGTTTGAGTTTTACGCGGAAAAGCATCGCTGTTCATCCCCACGAGACAAACGATTTTAAAAGGGATGCTTCTCATGGGGAGCATGGCGCAAAATGTTACGCCGCCTGAAATAAATCCGCTGCGAAATTGCTCGTGTTCAAGACGTCGTTCCAAATAGGACCTGACCACCTCGATTTCCACGGTTGCATCAAAGCCGGAAGATGCTTCTTTTTTGGACATGTCATTCAAAATACCCCTTAGAATATGTATGTCCCGTTCGGAATCCTCATCCGGAGAAAAAAACTGGGCGATAATTTCATCGAAAAATATATGCCAGCCGCTGAATGTTCGTGCCGTGTCCAAAGATTGTACGCATGCGAAAACCCTGTTCAAAAATTTGATTAATTTCCCTAGGGTTTTTACGTCACCCCCTTCAATGGGGTCATAGGGAAGGATTCCGGAGAATGTTTTACGGTCATAACCCGGCATGGCATATCCCAAAAGGAGTCTGTCGATTCCGGCTTTCCATGTATTTTCAGCAAACCCGGGCAGTCCCTTCTCTTGGCGGTATTTTGCATCGATCCCCCAACGAATATTGGTTTCCTTGATCCAGCGTTCTGCAATTTCGATGTCCGATTCAGACATGCCGAAGGTTTCTCTTATTTCCGTTATTTCCATCAAAGCCATAACAGAGGTGACACCCAGTCGACTGTTTTTGAGATCGAGTAGGGACATTAACCCGTCGATAATACGGCTCTGTTTTAGGATATTCCGGTCGGCTATGGTGAAAGGAATCCGAAGTTTTTTATCGGTCTGCGCATCGAACACCGCCTGAATGAACGGTGCATACAATTCGATATCGGGTGTCATGACCACGATGTCTTTGGGCAAAAGTTCCGGATCTTCTTCAAACACGGCCAGGAGGTTGTCGTGAAGGACCTCGATCTCCCGCATGGGACTGTGACAGGAATGAATCTGAATCGAACCATCAGAATCGCAAAGGGGTAAAGAATAGGGGTCATTTTCAGGGGCGGGAATATTTTGGGGCCGGGAAGACGTTCTGTTGTTTAAATTTAAAATATCCGACTGGATCTTCGAAAGAAGGGTATGACCCGGATGATCATCAAACATTTCGTCTGTCTGGCAATCGAGTCCGCTGATCATTGAAAAAAAGTTCCGGCCCAGTGCGCCCATGGAAGCCAGGAGCCGATTTCCCGTTTCCAGGTAGAGATTGGAAGGGGTATCATCGGATTGGACATGCCGCTTTCTGATCTTTATTGTCTCCTGATCGGAAACAATATCCGCCCAGTACTCTCTGCACGGGTTCATCAGAAAAAGATTCACCTGAGAACGTCGTGATATTTCGACGAACGCTTCTATATGAAACGGGGGTAAATAGGATATCCCGAATAGGGATACCCGGCTGGGAAAATTTTCTATGGGATGGGGCTGTTTTCTGATCTTCTCAAAAATGATCTTGCGGAGTCTGGCGCGATGCCGGTTTTCTTCAGGCAACGAAAGTTGTCGCCAGAGTTGTGCCTGCCAGTGATCTTCCTTGCCGTTTTCCCACCGTAACATCATGTCGGGCCTGAAAACCAGGTATTGATCATACAGATCTGCAATTTTTTCCGATAGCTGAAACAGCTTCAACCCCTTTATATCATCCAAAAGATATTTTTTCAGACTTTCAAAACCGGACAAATGACTACATGACGGGAGAAGTTTCATGATCCTGAAGGTCATTGTAACGGGGGCAAAGGGGGATTCATCGGGAAGATCCTTGATCAATTTTTTAAAAATTTCTTCTAAAAATACGTTTGGAAAGGGGAAACGGCAGTTTGCACAAATGCCATTATGCCGGGCGAGCTCCAGAGAGACCCAGCGTTCCATACCCCTGCTCTGAACAACGATAATTTCTGGAGAAAACGGAGCGGAAAGCGGTTCCCTTACGATTCGAGCCAGCTGCTCGGCAAGGATCTCCATGTGGTTACCGGTGTAGATTTTAAGACCGTGCATGGACCGCTTGCTCCTTTGCCGCCCGCCGGTTTTTGGGTGGAATATGTTTCATGGCATGCTCGGCCATGGCGGTAATTGTCAGGCTCGGATTTACGCCCAGGTTGGCCGGTATCATCGATCCGTCCACAACATACAGACCTTCATAGCCGTAAACTCGGTTCTTCCCGTCGATAACGCCGCGTTTCGAATCCGGTCCGATGGGGCATCCACCCAAAATGTGCGCCGTAATGCCTGTATTCAAAAGAACCTCGTTTACGGCACTCTGTGGAATGCCGCCGGTTTTTTGGGCCAGTGCCCGGGTTACTTCCTGAGCCTTCGGAATACAGACCGGCACCTTTTCCCGCCGATGTTCACGCTTTGAGATCAGCGAACGTTTAAAAGGCCACCACCATCGACGCTCAAGATCGACCTTGACGCTGTTATCCAAAGTTTGCATGACCAGAAGGATGATCGATCGTCGTGCCCAGCCAAACGGCCAAAGAACCCGTAGAAAATGAATTGGGTGTCGAATGATATTTAAAAGCCACTTCAAGGGGCGTGTGAACGGGTTGCCGCCTTCGGTGAAGATGGTGCTTAAAAAACTCATCAAGTCGGAACCTTCCGGATAGCGCACGGGTTCTATATGGGTGACTTCATCCGGATATATGCTCGATGTAATGGCAATCCCTTTGGAGTAATCCACCGCGTCGTTTTTTGCGGTAACGGCCGTTAACGTTTCACTGTTGGTCCGGACCCGCGAACCGAGCATGGGTGAAAGTCCGGGCAACGTTCCCTGTTCTTTGCACGTTAAAAGCAACGGGACGGTGCCTAACACACCGGCGGCAAGAACGATCTCTTTAGCCAGAAATGTTCGCCGGTCACTGAAAAAAAGCGATGTGGTTCGAATGGTATCCACCTGGTAGCCACCACCGGGATATTCTTTGATCAGGGTCGCCTTGGTCTCGGGAAAGATTTTCACACCCAGCCCTTCGGCCAAGTGGAGGTAATTTTTGTCCAGGGTGTTTTTTGCATTATACCGGCAACCGATCATGCAACCGCCGCAGAGGCAGCATCCGGTACGATCCGGCCCTTTTCCCTCAAAATAGGGATCGGGCACGGTTTTCTCGGGTTCGCCGAAAAAAACCCCCACATCCTGAAGGCTGAATGTATGACCGCGGCCCATCTCCTCGGCCAACTCGCGGAGCAGTTCATCCGCCGGATATACCTGTTGGTTGGACGTCACCCCGAGCATTTTTTTTGCCGTCTCATAATTGGGTGCGAGAATCGATTTCCAATCCCCCATTTGGGCCCACTGGGGATCTTGGTAAAACGCGTCCAAAGGTTCAAGAAGCGTGTTGGCGTAGCCAAGGCTTCCCCCGCCCACGCCCGCACCGCTCAAAATTAAAACATCGGAAAGGAGCGTGATACGTAAAATGCCGAAGCAGCGCAGGAACGGGAGCCAAAGATACTTGAAAATATTCCAGTTGCTTTTGGGAAAATTTTCACTCTGGTATCGCTTGCCGGCTTCCAGAACCGCCACTTCGTAACCCTTTTCAGCCAATCGAAGTGCGCTGGCACTCCCCCCGAATCCTGAACCGATAATGATGAAATCGTACATTTTACTTACACCCCTTGATCGACCGCCGATCCTGAATGCGCCAAAACAAAAACATTTATAATAGTTCTCCCAGTTTGTTTGCGATCAATTCGGGTATTATTTTTCCCCATTAGGCTACCACCACATTTCTGTCTGGCCAACGGCGACGGCGATAGATGGTTAAATGGGAGGTTTCAAGGACATTATGGCTTCCCTGATGTTTATCACTGTTTTTGAAGTATTGCAAAGGGAAGAAATAGGCCCCAAAAAATGAGGATAACATAAATTTTCTTGACTTTATTGTTATTTTTTAATTACTTGAAGAGATCCTGTTCGGGTGCTCGTATGAGATTAATAGGGAACCCCGTGAAATTCGGGGACGGGCCCGCCGCTGTAACCCCGCCCTTCTTGTTTTACACGACAAGGAGAGCCCTTTAGCATGGTCGTACACCACTGTCCAATTTTTTCGGGATGGGAAGGTCGCTGAAAGAGACCAAGGGGGGAAGTCAGAAGACCTGCCCGAGCAGAAGGCGCCGCCTCCGAGGATATGGGGCATGTGGTGATCTTGAGGATAAAAAAGGGACATCCCCGGATCGATCTGTTTTGATCCGGTTTTTTTTTGAGAAAAAATATTAGGATCGTCTCCCGATTCGTTGTAGTTAAGATAAAATAAGTGGGGCATCTCCAATTGAGTCAGTGTGATCCCAGAGGGTTCAAGGGTTCAAGGGTTCAAGGGGTCGAGTGAAAGGCTAAAGAATTACAAAGAGTTGAAAGTTTGGCAAAAGTCATACTAACTCTGTTTAGAGATATATAGAAAACAGCAAAATTCCCAAAGGAAGAAAGATATTTTGAAAGGATTCAAGGGGCCAAGGAATCGAGTGAATGCTAAAGAGCAGAAGAATAATGCTCTCAAGGATGATACGGAGGAAGTTGAAAGGGCCCTCACGGCGCTGATAAAGTATTTAGAAAACAAACCCTCGCATCCTTGAGTCATCAAATCCTTGACCCCTTGGACCCTCTTCTCCAACTAAATTGGAGAAGAACCAAATATTATTAGAATGGGCTCCAATGGCATTTAAAATTTTCCATATGTTGAATTTCAGATCCATGGGGATCTTTTTACTGGCAGCGACATCAGTTAGTCTCTTGTTGGGCAGACCATCCCTTGCAAGGACTGTGACGGATCAGCTGGGACGAACCGTTACGGTCCCGGATGAACCCCGACGGATTGTATCCCTGGCGCCGAATATCACGGAGATTATTTTTGCCCTGGGTCAGGAACGTCATTTAATCGGTGTTACCCGGTACAGCGATTTTCCGCCTGAAGCTGAAAAACTTCCCAAGGTCGGTTCTTATGTTCACCTCGATTTGGAGAAAATCGTGGCATTAAAACCGGATCTTTGTATCGCCATCAAGGACGGAAATCCGATAGTTGTCGCCCAGCGCCTGGAATCTCTTAAAATACCCGTATATGCCGTAAACCCGAAAAATTTAGAAACGATTCTGCAAACGGTGCTTGAAATCGGGGGGCTCATCAATGCCGAAAAAAGGGCAGACCTTTTGGTGAAGAACATGAATTTCCGGATACAAAAGGTCAAGTCTCTGGTTTCAAACGTTACCTATCGTCCCCGGGTCTTTTTCCAAATCGGTGTCTCCCCCATCGTATCGGTTGGGACCCATACATTTATTCATGGACTCATTGTTCTTGCCGGTGGGACCAATCTTGCGGAAGGCCCAATCGCCTATCCCCGGTTCAGTCGCGAACAGGTCCTGGCCCTGTCGCCGGAAGTGATGATTATCACTTCCATGGCACGAGCAGCGATATTCGAACAGGTCAAAGCGGAATGGAGTAAATGGCCCAATCTGCCCGCGGTGCAAAACCAGCGTATTTTTCTCGAAGATTCCAATTTTTTCGACCGCCCCACGCCCCGGCTTGTGGACGGCCTTGAACTGCTGGTGAGATTGATCCACCCCGAACTTTTTAAGGAAGCAGAGTGAACACCGAAAAACCAGTGCTGATAAAACGTCTGTGGGTTGTTTCCTTTTCACTGATGCTGGTGTTGCTTACGGCCATGTTCCTCGGCCTTTCTTTAGGGTCCAGTCAGAGCGGAATGAAGGCGGTTATCCAAAATCTTTTGGGCATCGGACCCCATGATCCCATGCTGGATACCATCATCTGGAAAATCCGTTTTCCACGGATCTTGCTGGCAACCCTGGTGGGCGGGACCCTTTCCCTGGGCGGGTTGGTTTTCCAGGCCCTATTGAAAAATCCCCTGGCCGAACCCTATATTTTGGGCATTTCCGGGGGTTCGGCCATCGGTGCCATTATCGGCATCCTGATCGGATTCGCCAAATTTCCAGGGGTCAGTCTTACGGCTTTTTCGGGAAGTATCGGTACACTTTTATTGATTCTCGTCATGTCTTCCGGACAAACAATTCTGAAAAAAGATGCCCTTCTTCTTTCAGGCGTAATGGTGAATGCTTTCTGCGGGGCCGTCATCATGTTCCTGCTCTCATTGACCCAGGATGCACGGCTCCATAATATCATTTTCTGGCTCATGGGGGATCTTTCCATGGTCGACATGCTCCAGGTCGGAATTCTTGCTGCAATGCTTTTGCCGTGTTTTTTCCTCGTGTTTTGGTTCTCCAATTCCATGAATCTGCTCCTGATGGGCAAAGAAATGGCCCAGACCATGGGGGTCAATGTAAAGGCGGTAACGGTGACCTTGCTGGTGGCCACCTCGTTTATGGTCAGTGCCACTGTTTCATATTGCGGGCTGGTGGGATTTGTCGGATTGGTCGTCCCCCATCTTCTGAGACTTCTGTTCGGGCCGGACCACCGGGTGCTGGTTCCGGCATGTGTGTTGGGCGGCGGCGCTTATCTTGTTTTCTGCGATGTTCTGGCCAGGGCGCTCCCGGAACAGGGGGAGATGCCCGCCGGTGTCATTACCGCAATGATCGGTGCACCGCTCTTTATCTATTTATTGAAAAGAACCCGACGGTAATATGGCCATAGACGTCAAAAATCTGAACTATTATTATGGAGACATTCCGGCCCTAAAGGATCTGAGCTTTTCGGTCACCAAAGGTGATTTCTTTATTATCATCGGCCCGAACGGTTCCGGCAAAACGACATTGATGAAGGTGATGGCGGGTATTCTTAAACCGAAAAACGGTCGATTGAAGATACTGAATCGAACCCTCGAAAACTATACCCGCAAAGATTTGGCACAGACCATGGCCTTTGTCCCGCAGATGATGCGGGTGGATTTTCCGTTTAGCGTCATTGAAGTGGTACTCATGGGGAGATCGCCCTATCTGGGGATGCTGGGTGTCGAACAAGAGAAGGATTTAAAAATTGCGGAGCAAGCGCTCACGTTCACCGGCGTCGAGCATTTGGCCCACCGGAAACTGGACCAGTTAAGCGGCGGGGAACAGCAACGGGTCTTCATTGCCAGAGCCATTTGCCAGGAACCTGAAATTATCCTTCTGGATGAGCCCACCGCTTCCCTCGACCTTGCCCATCAGACCCGGCTTATGGACTTGATGGAAAAGCTCAAAAAGGAGAAAGGGATTACCGTTGTAATGGTTTCCCATGATGTAAATCTTGCGGCGATGTACTGCGATCGATTGCTTCTCCTTAACCAGGGAGAGATGATGTGTCTGGGACATCCGGACGAAGTTCTCACGTTCCAGACCTTAGAGGCGGCTTACGGCTGCACACTGCTGGTGGATGAAAGTCCTCTGGGGAATTTTCCGCGAATTACACCGGTACCCCATAAATATCTGGATCATCTCCAAAAGATTTGATGATTTTGTAAGGATTTGATGACTCAAGGGTGCAAGGGATCAAGGTTCCAAAGATTCAGGTGACCCGCCACAAAACAGGCGGATAAAAATGCTTAAGAATTAGAAAAACCTGAAAGTTTGGCAAAAGTCATACGAACTCTGTTTAGAGATATATAGAATAACAAAAAAAATCCAAAAGAAGAAAGACAACCATGGATTACATTCGGAGGCTTTACATCTCTTAGGGTTCTGTTTGCGAATTGGAAACACAGATATTATTAGCAGGGGATTAAGATTTATTGGAGAAGAACCAGATATACTAATATTAATCGGGAGTGAATTTGTGAAAGAAACCGTATTGATCATCGGCGGATGCAGAAGCGGCAAAAGCGGTCATGCGTTGCATTTGGCGGAGCAGCTGACCGGGCACAAAATTTTTATGGCAACCTGTCTGCCCCTGGACAGAGAAATGGAACAGCGGGTTTTACACCATCAAAAACAAAGAAACCCAAACTGGAAAACACTGGAGGTGCCACTTCTTCTGTCTGAATCGATCCGTGAAAACAGTCGCCGGGGACATGTGATCCTTGTGGACTGCCTGACGCTCTGGATCAACAATCTTATCTTGGAAAACGACGATCCGGAAAACATCGACATGCACATTCAACAACTGATTCAATCGCTTGAAAAAACCGAATGCCCGGTCATCCTGGTATCCAATGAAGTGGGAACCGGAATCGTCCCGGAAAACAGCCTGGCCAGACGTTTCCGAGACGTCGCCGGATTTGCCAACCAGAAAATAGCGGCCTGCGTGGATCGCGTCATTTGGATGGTGGCGGGTATTCCTGTGGAAATAAAATGAACCGTTTAATCGCTGCAATACAATTTTTAACCCTTCTTCCTTTAGGGAAATCCGTGGTTTACGACCCCAAAGGTATGGTGCCGTTTTTTCCGGTGGTGGGTCTGATCGTAGGGGCCTTTGTATCGATGTTTGATCATGCTGCATTGTATTTCTGGCCAAAACCGGTGGTTGCGGTTCTCGACGTCGTCTTTCTCGTGGTGATCACCGCCGCACTTCACCTGGACGGTCTGGGGGATAGCGCCGACGGCCTCATGGGCCACAGAAGCAGAGACAAGGCACTGGCGATCATGAAGGACAGCCGCATCGGTGTTATGGGGCTTGTGGCCATCGTTTGTGGATTGGCCGTCAAATGGGCCGGGATTATGCATCTTGATGCCCATCGGACGTTGGTGCTCATTCTTATTCCCGCCTATGCCAGAAGCGGTATGTTGTTCGGCATCCGTTTTTTGCCCTACGGAAGGCCTGGCGGCGGCACCGGCCGTGATTTTTTCGACAAACCGTTGAAGGTATCCGCTTTCTGGGGATTGCTGATTCCACTGGTACTTTCATATTTTTTAGGATGGAGAGGCCTCTGGTTAAACCTTCTTTTTGTGGTGTGCACTGCGGTCATCCTTGTGTACTATAAAAAACGTATGGGATGTATCACCGGCGACATGCTGGGCGCCATGACCGAATGGACCGAGTCGATACTTTTTTTATTGATTTCAATATAGGCGATTAATTTTTATGCACCCTACCCTTCCAAAATCCTATAAAGGTGCATTTTCTTTTAAGATTGGAACCACCTCGTTCATTTATCCGGACGGCTATGTACAGAATGTTAAAGTGCTGGCCCCGTATCTCGATGAAATCGAACTTATTTTGTTTGAAAGCACCCCCGGCAGTCTGCCATCCATTCATGCGGTAAAACAGCTTTTCTCTTTGGCCAATGAATTCGATCTGACCTATAACATTCATCTGCCCATCGATATTTCCCTGGGCGCCCCTGAACGGTCCATTCGGCAATTTGCTTTGGAAACCGTAAAACAGGTCATAGATCTTACGGCGACGCTCTCTCCCAGCACTTACACGCTTCATCTTCCATACGACGAAGCCGGCGGTGACGGTGACAAGATCAAAGGCTGGCTGGACCGTCTTGACACCAGTATAAATAAACTGGTTTCAGCCGGAATCAACGGAGAAATGTTATCCATTGAAACCCTGTCTTACCCGCTGGATTGGGTGGAAAAAATCTTGATGGATTTTAATCTGTCCGTCTGTATCGACGTGGGCCATCTGATGTTATACGGGTTCGACCCGGTAACTGTTTTCAACAAATATAAAAAAAGAACGCCCATTTTGCATCTTCACGGCGTCGACAATCATCAAGACCATCTGCCGTTGGACCGGTTGACAAAAAAAGATGCAGAAACCGTCATTAAGTTGTTAAAACAGTTTGAAGGCGTTGTATCGTTGGAGGTCTTTTCATTCGATCATTTAAAAGCTTCACTAAATTTTTTAGAAAAATACGGGCCCTGAACTCTGAAGCTTGAACCCGGACCCTGAACCCTGTGAACTGCTACCTGAGATTGCCTAAAAGTCGGAAGAAAGGTTGTCAGAACCGGAGATGTTTATGGGCTTAAAGAGAGTGAGGGGTCTTACAGCAACGATTTTGATGGAAAAATGAGCACGCTAAGGCTTAATAGCCGCCCGAAATGGCGTGTTTAGTATGATTTTTTAGTATAATAGTTGGGTCCGACCCGAATAACCGAATTAAGCTTTCTGGCTACGGGGAAAAGTTATTATGTTGAATTCATTGCCATCGTCTGTGGTAGGAGGACTTTCACTACTATTCTTGAGTCTCAACACAATATTGTGGTGTTCCATTTTATTCCTATTTGTCTTTATAAAATTAATTATCCCTCATGCTGGGATAAGAGATCAAATTTCGCGGCTACTGATCCTCATTGCAACATTATGGATCGAAGGCAATAGTTTCCTTTTTCGGATTACGCATAAGGTGCACTGGGATGTACAGGGGATTGAACACCTCAATTCCAAGAGATCCTACTTGGTGGTCAGCAATCACCGTTCATGGGCGGACATCTTCGTGCTTCAACATATCTTTAAACACCGCATCCCCTTTCTCAAGTTTTTCTTAAAAAAAGAGCTGATTTGGGTTCCCCTTCTGGGCATGGCATGGTGGGCATTGGATTTTCCGTTTTTAAAACGATATTCCCGTCAGTTTTTGGCAAAACATCCTGAACTTCGGGGGAAAGATTTGGAAGCGACCCGAAAATCTTGTGAAAAATTCAAAAGTTTCCCGGTTTCCGTAATGAATTTTTTAGAGGGAACCCGATTTGATTTTCAAAAACATCAAAAACAAAACTCCCCTTACCTTCACCTCCTGTTGCCAAGAGCAGGCGGAGTTGCCTTGGTTTTTTCCAGTATGGGAGATATTTTGTCAAACGTATTAGACGTTACTATCGTTTATCCGGAAAATGAACCTCCGGTGCATTTTTGGGATTTATTGACTGGAAATATTCCCCGGATAACGGTGCGGGTGAAGATCTTACCCATTCCTGAGAATGTCGTGGGTGTGAATTATGAGGAAGACAAAGCTTTCCGGCAAAAAATTCAACAATGGGTCAATCAACTTTGGCATGAAAAAGATCAGCAGATTGAGGCCATTATGACAGAATGTGTTGTTTCCTCGACAAAGCATGAAAGCTTTATAAAACACTGAACACGGACCTTTTTGGACGCCGCCGGCATCCAAAACGTCGGGTTGGCTTTGGGCCGTGCTCTTAAAAAATAATTTCGAATAAGAAGGGGCGTGCCATGAATGTTCTATTCATTATTTCTACAGATGATGCGGAAACTGCTTACAATGCCATCCGGTTAGCCAACGTCGCCGTCAAAAAAGGAGATGACGTAAGTGTGTTTATGCTTGGGAAAGGAGTTCTTTTTGAACAAAGCAGCACTGAACAGTTCAATATAATCGAGCAGATAAACCAATATGAAGGCGATTTTTACGTCTGAGGGGTGTGTATGAAATCCCACGGTCTGGAGGGATCGAGCACTTGCCCTATTGCCTGGATGGATGATCTCTATGAATTGTCTATGAAAGCGGATAAAGTTCTAACGTTTTGAAATATAATGGTTCCGGTATAATCGGGTCGCTGAGGGTTTTCTCTCTCAGCCCCCACAGCACGCAGCATCCGGTCCGCACTGCCCGCTTTGGTTTAACTACCGGGCCCTAGCTGGGCAATGAATCCGGGGGTGGCTGACGCGCAATTCAATTGTACGAAGTGCTCGCGTCCCGGTCAAAGCTCATTTCCGAATATTCCGACGCTCGCAACCGACATACAGGGGAATCCCCCCAGATTATGCGTAAGACCCAACCTTGGATTTCTGATCTGCCGTCGATCCGCCCTTCCCTGAAGTTGTTTATAGACTTCATAGATCATCCTCAGGCCCGATGCACCAATGGGATGGCCGAAACATTTCAATCCCCCGTCCGTCTGACAAGGAATTTTTCCGTCAAGGTCGAAAAAACCGGATTCCACATCGTCTCTTGCCCTGCCCCTGGGAGATATCTGAAGGTCTTCGTATGTCACGAATTCTGTAATGGAAAAGCAGTCATGAAGCTCCATCATGCCGATCTCTTCTCGCGGGTGGGTTATCCCGGCTTCCTTGTAGGCGTTTATTCCCGCTCGACACGTCGTTTCCACATGTGCACAATCCCAGCGCTGGTGTGCCATCTCTTCACCGGAAGTCACGGCAATCTGAAGAGATTTAACATAAATCGGATCAACTCTGAAATTTTTGGCCATATCGGCGCGGCATACGACCGCGCATGCGGCCCCGTCGCTCACACCACAGCAATCAAAAAGCCCCAACGGCCAGGCGATAATCGGCGCCTTCATGACTTTTTCGATGGAGATTTCTTTTCTCAAGTGTGCCTTTGGATGGAGGGTGCCGTTATGGTGGCTTTTGGACGATACATGGGCCAGAGCCCTTTTCCCCGCTTCGGGAGAAAGTCCGTATTTGGCAAAATAGGTTGTTGCCATCATGGCAAAACCGCCGGGGGCCGTCATATTGGGAAACGTGCTCCTATTTTCCAGTCCCAACAAATTCCCGAAATCGGGCAGGCCGCCGTATCCGGTGTCTTTGAGTTTTTCAACACCCAAAGCCAGGGCAATATCACAGGATCCGGATGCCACGGCATAACAAGCGCCGCGAAACGACTCCGTACCGCTTGTACAGAAATTTTCCACTCTCGTTACCGGTATAAAAGGCAATTTTAAGGCCTTTGAAAGTGTCAATCCGCTTTTTCCCACATTGACCTCATCAAAGCAGGTGCCAAACCAGGCGGCATCGATGTCATTTTTGTCGATTCCCGCATCTTCGACCGCTTCCAGATATGCGTCAACGATCAAATCGGATGCACTTTTTTGCCACAATTCACCGAACTTGGTGCAGCCCATGCCGATGATTGCGACTTCGTTTTTGATGCCTTTTGCCATCTTGGGTATCCTCCCGTACGGTTCTTTTCATCTTTTGTATTACCTAACGGTTATGGAACAACAAGACAAATGCGCCATTTTTTTCAGCCCATTACTCCAATACTCCATCACGCCATGCTTTTGCCCCACGACTCCGGCACGCCATCATTCCGGCCGGCATATACGGTAGCTTCACCCCTATTGGGTGAACCAAAAGCCGGGTCCTCTTGGCCCGGATTCTTCACTTAAAGGGCACCGCCTTCCAAAAATAACCGAAAAATCCCCTTTGCGGATCCGAATATTTTCTGCGAAAGCGCATTGAAACCGGCATCCCGACGTTAATCGTGTCCAGTGAACAATCGGTCAGGTCAAGAAATAACCGTCCCCCTTCTTTAAAATCCACCAACCCGTAAATCTGGGGAGGGTCCCAGCTAAAGGCCAGATTGTCGCCGGTATACGACGTCAGGGTTCCGATCTTGTCTGAGAAACGGAAATCTTCCATATGGTCAATGACGCCGCAATCGGGATTTACACATACGCGCTGTGGGGGGTACTGGGGCGTACCGCATGCCTGGCATTTCGAGCCCACAAGGGCTGAAACGCACTTGCCTTCCCGCCAAAGGACACTCATGGCCGTGGGGGAAATATCTTCTCCGCGAATCCCCACATCCAACGGAATCATGTTTCTAAAGACGAGATATTTGCTGTAAACGGGCAAGTCATTTCTTTCGGCCAAATGGCCCTTGATGCCTTTTCTCTCTTTTTGAACGTTTTTGATCTCATCGGTCGCCTCGAAAAAGAGGGCATCGCTTCCGCTGCCGTAACTGAGAACGAGAATCTTGTCTCCGGGTTTTGCATCCTCGAGTGCCGCTACGAGCATCATCAGCGGCATGGCGGTACCGGTATCCCCGACATCGGCCATTAAATTGTCCTGAATTTGATCCGGACTCGCGCCCAATGTTTTGACCAATCCTTTGAGCGCGCCGGCAACAGGGCATGCAATGACAATCTTGGCAAAATCACCGACATTCAAATGATATTTTTGAATCAGTCCCAGGGCCGCTTCAGGAATAATTTTTGCGTAGCCTTCATCACGGATCCATCTCTCCTCCCAGCCGTACCCGAATTTATCCATGGATGTCCGTCGATGGTCGATAAAGTCCCGAGAAACCGAATAGCCTCCCTTGAACGCTGCGATGACACCTTCATTCCCCACCAAAAGGGCGGCCGCACCGTCGCCAAAGGTATGTTCCTGAGAGCTTCCGGGTTTCCCCATCCGGTTGTCGCCGGCACATACCAGTATTCTTCTCTTGTTTTTTACACCATCCAATGCGCAGAGAAGGGCCGATGTTCCCGACCGGATCGAGCCGCTGAAATCCGCCGTTCGAATGCCTGAATCCAGATCAAGGGCTTCGGAAACGATGACTGAATTTTGCCGTTCAGCGAACGGAAGCGACGTGGACGCTAAAAACAGCCCGTATAGGGAATCTCGATCTTCGTTGGTCAGGCAGTCAACAGCAGCGGAAACAGCCATCGTTAATGTATCTTCATCATAATTTGCAACTGCTTTTTCGCCGACTGCCACACCGGCCGTTGCGGGATTGAACCATCCAAACTGTTCAAAAATAATTTTGCGATTCAATCTGTACCAGGGTATGTAAGCACCGTAGGATGTAATACCCACCATAATTTCATTCCTCCTTGGACCGAATTTCTCAAAAAGAAATTTCCCGAAACTTTTTAAAAACGCATTCCATAAAAAAATTAAAATATTTATATGATTGATCGTATTTCACATCTAAACACAATGGTTTTTTATTCTCAAATATAAATATTTTTCGGAATTGTTTCCGTATCCGGCGAGACGTTTTCGATTTTGAAGATCGAACATGGAAAAATATTGACAAGATATTCATGTTAATCTATTTGAATTGAAACAATTAACGATGCAACTTAATGGTGCCCAATGGGCGAACAGGGAAACCGGTGAAAATCCGGTACGGACCCGCCGCTGTGATCGAGGACCAACGCCGCAATACGTCACTGCCGACCCTCAGGTCGGTGGGAAGGCGCGGCCAGTAGAACGATCCGAAAGTCAGAAGACCTGCCATTGAGTTTTGTCTTTGGGGAGATGGCAAATCCTCAAGCGATTATCGCTTGGGGATTTTTTTGTTAACGAAAAGGAGTGAATCATATGAAATTGGAAGAAATTTTAAACGGAATCAAACCGGTGGACACGACATGGATCCAAAAGGCCCGTGAACGAACGTCTCAACTGGTCATGCCGACCCGGGCCCTGGGAAGGCTTCATGAAGTTTCGGAACGACTTTGCGGCATCCAGAAGACCCTTGAACCTTCAGTGAAGCGCAAGGCCGTTTTGGTGATGGCCGGAGATCACGGGGTTGCGAGTGAAGGTGTCAGCGCGTATCCCCAAGAGGTGACCGGTGCCATGGTGCAAACATTTTTAAAAGGCGGTGCGGGAATCAACGCCATATCCCGGCACGTCGGCGCGGACGTCTGGGTGGTGGATATGGGTATTATCCCCCAGCTGGACCCGGCATCACTGGACGGCGGGGATCGGCTGTTCGTCCAGAAAATTTCCCAAGGAACCTCCAGCTTTGTTAAGGGTCCGGCCATGTCGCGAGATGATGCTGAAAAATCTATTTTAACCGGATTTCGACTGGCCGCCGATCTTTTTCATAAAGGTTTTGAAATTTTGGGCACCGGCGATATGGGAATTGGAAACACCACCCCCTCTGCAGCCATTGGAAGTGTTGTCACCGGCCTAAGCCCTGAAGAAATGGTCGGCCGGGGTACCGGTGTTGACAACAAAGGTCTTCGAATAAAACAAGACATCGTAAAAAAAGGAATTCAAGTCAACCGGCCGGATGCTGATGACGGGCTGGATGTTTTGGCCAAGGTCGGCGGTTTCGAGATCGGCGGGATTGCCGGATGTGTTTTGGCCGGAGCATTTTATGGCCGTCCGGTGGTCATTGACGGCTTCATTTCAACAGCTTCCGCCTTGATCGCCCATACTCTTTGCCCCAGGGTCATCGATTATATTTTTGCAGGACACCGCTCTGAAGAAGCCGGCCACGGCGTGATGTTAAAATACCTGGGGATAGAACCGATTCTCGACCTCGGGATGCGCCTGGGTGAAGGCACCGGCGGTGCGTTGGCCATGAGTATCATGGAAGGTGCGGTTCGCGTCTTTAATGAAGTATTGACGTTTGAGGAAGCCGGCGTTGCAGATAAAGGGTGAAGAGCCCAGGTCCTGAGGACAAGGTTTTCCAGGAAAAAATAAATTTGGATTAAGTTGGAGAAGAGGATTCAAGGATCCAAGGGTTTGTTTTCTAATAACTTAATCCATGCCTTTAAGATTCTTTCGATTTTTGCGATGCTTTTTTTCAGCTATAATTTGTAAATTTTTAGCATTTTTATCCGCCTGTTTTTGTGGCGGGTCACTCGAACCCTCGAACCCTGGAATCCTTGAACCCTTTATAATCACCCTTGCTCAATTGGAAATGATACACTTATTTTACCTGAATCAACCCCAACGAATCGGGAGATGATCCAAAAATTTTTCTTGACGTAACCGGATCATTTGTTCTAAATGTTTTTTTGTTTTGTTCAGATGCTCGATTTGAGCTTTATAGGGAACCCCGTTAAAATCGGGGACGGGCCCGCCGCTGTAACTCTACCCTTTTCCAACACCATTGGGTAAAGGGACCCCTTTTGGCCTCTGTGCGCCACTGTCGAATATGGATGGGAAGGCTGCTAAAAGGGGGGGGAAGTCAGAAAACCTGTCTGAACAGATGGCACAACTACCGTGGACTGAGGTTTGCCAGAAGGATCTTGAGGATAAAAATGGGACATCCCCGGATCGATTAAATTCGGTCCGGGGTTTTTTTTGCCCCGGACCCTAAATGAAACCTAATTTAGGGAAGGAGGACAATGATGAAAAGATGGATCGTTTGTTGGGTTATTTTTATCGCTTTAATACTCCCGGGATTCAGTCAGGCAGAAGATGAAAAAAAGGATGAAGCGTCGGAAACAACCCTGGAAGAAGTGGTGGTGACCGCCACCCGACAGGCGGAGAAAATTTCGTCTGTGCCGGCGAATGTATCCGTAATTACTGAAAATGACATTAAAAACTCAACCGCCCGCAACATTCCGGATCTTTTGAGAACCCAAGCCGGTATTCAAGTCAATGATATTGCCGGAAATCAACGAAACTACACCGTCGATTTGCGGGGTTTCGGAGAGACCGCAACGCTGAACACACTGGTACTGGTCGATGGACGCCGAGTCAACCAACCGGATCTGAGTGGCAGCGACTGGACGCTGCTCTCTCTGAACAGAGTCGAGAGAATCGAAGTCATCCGGGGCGGAAGAGGAAGCGTCCTTTATGGCGACAACGCCGGCGGCGGAGTGATCAATATTATAACAAAGGAAGGAAAAGAATTTAAAACCGATGCAGAGGTGGTCGCCGGAAGTTATAACACGATCAGAGCGAGTGCGTCCGCCAGCGGATCTTCGAACAACTTAACATTTGATATATCCGGGAGTTATCTTAATTCCGACGGATACAGGGATAACGGCGATACCGAAGCCGGGGACGTGGGCGCCGATCTGGGGTATTATGTGGGTGACCGGATGAAAATCAAGTTGAGCGGCGGCTATCATAAAGACGACACCGGCTTGCCCGGCGCCATAAAAAAGAGCGAATTTGAAAATGGCTATTCGAGAACAGATACCCTGCATCCGGACGATTATGCCGACGTTAAGGATTACTATGTAAAACTGGCGCCGGAAATATACTTTTTGAATGACAGTCTGTTTAAGGTCGATTTTTCTTATAGAGATAGAAGTTCACTGTTCTTTAGCTCATTTTCCGGCGGGACCTATGAAGGGGATACCGGCATTGAAACCTTTGCAGTTTCCCCCCAGTTTGTTTTCAAAGAAAAGATATATGGATTCAACAACAGTTTAACTTTTGGTCTGGACTTCGAAAATGCTGCTGAAGATATCACCAACACGACCATGTACCTGGGTTATCCGGATGTTGGGATGTTTGAACTGGAAAAGGAAAACTACGGGCTTTACATCCATGACGAAATCTACCTTTTGGACAGTCTTTCCATTTCCGGCGGATATCGGTATGATAAAGCAAAATTTAAATTTAAGCCTAGCACGCCGGATTCCACTGAAATGAGTGAGAATCTTTACACGGCCGGTATCAATTACAATTTTTATAAAAAATCGTATGCATATTTCAGTTTTTCACACAGCTTCAGATATCCGGTCCTGGATGAACTGTTCAACTTTTATACAAATACCATAAATACAGATCTGATGCCCCAAACATCCGACGATTATGAACTCGGTGTTCGGTATTATTTCACACCCAGCCTGTTCGCACATGTGAATCTCTTTTACATCGATACGAAAGATGAAATTCTTTACGACCCGGCCAGCGGATTCTTTGGCGCCAATGTGAATCTGGACGGAAAAACCCGGCGGGACGGCGTGGAAGTGGTTCTCAGCAAAGTTTATAAAAAAATGACATTGAGCGGGAGCTATACGTATACGGATGCAGAAATCATCGGCGGCAATTATGATGGAAGTAAATTCCCCAACGTCCCCAGACACAAAGCGACCATAAACACCTTGTTTTCTCTGGGGTATGGCTTTACCTTAAATGTCAACGGGTATTGGGTGGGTGAACGACCGTTTGTGAGTGATTTTGCAAATGCCTTTGATGAGCAGGACGATTATATCGTTCTGAACACAAAACTAAAATATCGCTGGAAAAACCTAACCGCCTTTTTAAATATCAACAACTTAACCAATGAAGAATATTCGGAATACGGCGTTCTGAGCACGTTTAGTTCTCCATGGGAGGAGGCGTATTATCCTTCGCCAAAGATCAACTTTCTTGCAGGGATTTCGGCTGAATTTTAACCATCGAGTGTTTCGTTTATCATCGCAAAAACAGATTCCCACGGGTTTATGCCCGTGGGCGTCTGTTAATGTTACCAAAACTGATCGGTTCCAGGTTCAGGGTTCAAAGTTCAAGGGTTACAACCGATTGAATTGCACAAAATATTGATCAAATCCCGGAATACCTGCCATAACCTATTGGGTGGAAAGGTTTTGAACCCACGATGTAGCCGGTATCACGTTGATACGAGCTGTTGGAGATTTTTCCAACCCGGAACGTTGAACCCTGAACCGCTCAACCTGTAATAGGAGAAATTATGCTGGACATATTTATCAGCGGCGGACCGGTCATGTATCCGTTGCTGGCCTGCTCCATTATTGTGATGGCAGTGATTATCGAACGAATTCTCTTCTGGATCGGCATGGATATGAGCAGGGACAAGGCCCTGCTCGATGAGGTCCTTGAACTGTGCCGCTCTGGTGACTGGGAATCCATAAGATTAAAGACCCAAGGTTCAAAAGACTATATCCTCAAAATTCTTATCACCGGAATTCTTCATCGAGAGTTTTCCATGGCCAAAGCCATGGAAGCTGCCGCCGCCGAAGAGATCAAGCGGATGCAAAAATATATGGGCATCATCGACACGATGATTACCGTGGCCCCGCTTCTGGGTATTTTCGGTACCGTCATCGGGATCATTCTTTCCTTTGAAGTGCTGGGGTCCACAGGCATTGAACACCCGGAGGCCGTAACCGCCGGGATCGCCCAAGCTTTGATCACAACGGCATCCGGACTCGGAATCGCCATTTTTTCGGTCTTCCCTTACAACTACTTTAATTCACGGGTTGAAAATGCCGCGCTGGCCATTGAAAAATATGCAACCAGCCTTGAGATCGTTTTTGACAAACTGGTCAACCCCAACGGTCGGGTTAAAGAAGGCACCCAATGAAAATCAACGTGAAAACCGGCAAAAAAGTCCGTATCGAAATGCTACCCTTGATCGACATTGTGTTTCTCCTGTTGGTTTTTTTCATATACGCAATGCTGTCCATGGCGGTGCACCGGGGTCTGCCGGTTGTGCTTCCCACGTCTTCTTCTGCTAAAATCGACAAAGAACTCGTGCTTTCCGTTACCGTAAAATCAGACCGAACAATATATGTCGACAAAAAACGCGTTCCCTTTGACGATCTGGCATCGGTTTTGAGAACAAAAACTGCATCTGCAAGTGAACCCGGAATACTCCTTTTTGCGGACCGCGGTCTTCCATACCAGAAACTTTTCCAGGTTCTGGATCAAATCCGGATGGCAGGCATCCATCGAATTTCTCTCCAGGCAGAAGCTGAACAAGCAAAGTGAAACGAATACTAACAGCTACGGTATTGGCGATGGGGATACACGGGGTTCTCCTGGGATGGACCTACAACCCCCTCAAGAGAACACCGTTTTATCGTCAGAAACCCCGGGTCATGACCATGACATTGGTCAAGCGGCAACCTCAAATGCCCATATCCGAACCTGCGGTTAAAACGCCGCAACCCCCTATCCAAAAGCATGTGCCGGTTAAAATAGTTAAAAAGAAACCCGCGCACAAACGTCACCCTGAGCCCAAACCCAAGAAAATCGTTAAACCGGTTGTTCAACCCGTGCAAAAGGATCTACCCAAAGCAATCCCTGAACCGATCGACAACGATTCAAACGCTCCGGATACGCCGGTACAAGCTGAAATATTGACCGTTCCTGAAAAGGCGGTCGCAAACGGCACACCGGTTCCGGCCCATGAAATCACCCGTGAAGCCAGGCCCCTGTATCGAATCAACCCACCCCCGCCCTATCCTCAAATCGCGCGAAAGAGAGGATTTCAGGGTGTGGTGGTGCTTGAGGTACTGGTGGACCAAAACGGGAAGGCCGCTGATTTGCGGGTTCTATCCTCCAGCGGACACCCTATTCTGGACAGGACGGCGATGGCTGCGATAAAAGATTGGACGTTTGATCCGGGAACACGGGGGGGAAAAAAAGTAAAGATGTGGGTTCGGGTGCCCATCCGTTTCCAGTTGAAATAGGCATGGATCCCTCCGGATATCAAGTGAGCTAAAAAGCTTAAATTGCCTTAACTTTAGGCATTTTAGGCACTTTAGTTCACTTTAGGCACTTTATACTTTTCAGGTATTTATGTGTGTATTGTTTTCCTCCTCGGCGATTAACTCCATGAGGTAACGGCCGTATTCGTTTTGCATCGTGTCGGCTGCCAGATTCGCAAGTTCTTCTTTGCCGATGTAACCGAGGTTGAATGCAATTTCTTCAATACATGAAATTTTAAGTCCCTGTCTTTCCTGGATGGCCTGGACGTAACTGGCGGCTTGCTGAAGGGCTTCCTGGGTTCCGGTGTCCAGCCATGCAAAACCTCTTCCCAGAAGTTCAACCTTGAGCATCCCCCTTCTCAAATATTCCAGATTAACATCGGTAATCTCAAGTTCTCCTCTGGCGGAAGGTTTTAAATTTCTGGCAATATCGACCACGTTGTTGTCATAAATATAAAGACCTGGAACTGCATAGTTCGATTTTGGTTTTTTGGGCTTCTCTTCGATTCCAATGACGTTGTTATTCTGATCAAACTCCACCACTCCATAGCGTTCGGGGTCTTTTACCAGGTATCCGAAAATAAGACCTCCCTTTCTATGTTGAACTGCCCGCTTTAAAATGTTTGTAAGGCTATGTCCGTAAAATATGTTATCCCCTAAAATCAGGCAGACCGAATCTTTTCCAATAAATGATTTTCCGATTATAAAGGCCTGGGCCAATCCTTCGGGTCGGGGCTGTTCTTCATAAGAAAAAGAGAGTCCCAGTTGAGAAGCGTCTCCAAAGAGCTTCTTGAATAACGGTAAATCCTCCGGCGTGGAAATAAGGAGTATTTCCCTGATCCCCGCCAGCATCAATACGGACAGCGGGTAATAGATCATCGGTTTGTCATAGACCGGCAAAAGCTGCTTGCTCACAACACGGGTGATCGGATAGAGTCGGGTGGCTGAACCGCCGGCTAAAATTATGCCTTTCATATTCTCCCTTTCATTTGTGTAAAATGCCTAAATTGAGCTAAAATGCCTAAATTGCCTAAAATTGTTGAATCCTATAGAAGACCCCTTGACCCCTTGAACCCTTGAATCCTATATAATAGGTCTTGCTCAATTGGAGATGACACACTTATTTTACCCTAATTACACCAACTAATCGGGGATGATCTTCATTTCTTATGCCATGACAATCTTTTCCGTTGCCCCTTTTATTCCTTTGGTGGCATTTCGGGTGTCGATCACCAAGTTGGAATGCTTGACAATCTCGGCATAGTCATAGTCACTATGGTCGGTCACAATGATTACCGCATCCATTTTTGCAAGCAGGTCCGGAGTCAGGGGCGTCGATTCCATCTGGAAATTGTATTTCCGCGTCGTATGAAGTTTGGGTATCCATGGATCATTGTAATTTAAAATTGCGCCCTTTTCCAAAAGTATTTTCATGATGGCATACCCCGGAGACTCCCGATCATCATCGATGTCTTTTTTGTATGCAATTCCCAAAATCAGGATGTTGCTTCCGTTGATGCTTTTCCTGTTTTTGTTGAGGGCTTCCACGGTTTTTTCAATCACGTAATACGGCATGGAGACGTTGATCTCACCGGCAAGTTGGATGAAACGGGTGGAAAAATCATACTCCTTGGCTTTCCAGGCCAGGTAAAATGGGTCGATGGGGATACAATGCCCTCCCAGACCGGGGCCGGGATAAAACGGTGTATACCCAAAGGGCTTAGTGGAGGCGGCATTAATCACCTCAAAAAGATCGATTCCCATTTTGTGAGCCAATATTTTCAGTTCGTTGACCAGGGCAATATTCACGGAACGAAAGGTATTTTCCAACAGCTTGGTCAGTTCAGCTGTCTGGGTAGTAGACACCGGCACCGCCCGTGTAATGGCGTTGTATGTGGCCGTGGCAACTTCAAGGCAGGAAGGGGTGACGCCGCCGACCACTTTGGGAATATTGGTTGCCGTGAATTCCTTGTTCCCCGGGTCTTCTCTCTCGGGAGAAAAAGCGAGAAAAAAATCTTCTCCCACCTTCATATCCTTGGATTCAAGGCGAGGCAGAAGCATTTCTTCCGTCGTTCCCGGATACGTGGTACTCTCGAGAACAATAAGTTGCCCGGTTCGCAGGTTGTCGGCAATGGTTTCGGTGGTTTCCAGAAGATAGCTCAAATCCGGCTCCATTTTATCGGAAAGCGGTGTCGGCACACAGATCAGAATGCAGTCGGTCTCCTTTAAGCGGCTAAAATCGAGGGTAACATCAAACCGCTTTCCATCGGTCATTTCTCTGATCATATCGGCAGGAATGTGCTTGATATAGGATTCTCCGTGAAGAATTTTATCGATCTTTCTTGAATCCAGATCAAAACCGATCACGTGAAAACCTTCGTTCCCGAAGTGAAGCGCCAGTGGCAACCCGACGTAGCCGAGTCCGATGATGCCAATTCGAGCCGTTTTTTGTTCGATCATTTCCAGTAGTCTCAACCGTGTGCTGTCTTTATCGCTCATAATCGTATTCCAATCCCATTTCTATTAATTATTTTGATTCTTCTCCAATTTAGTTGGAGAAAAGGGTCCAAGGATTCCCTCCGGGCCTTAGGCCCTGTGGGCCGGAGGCAGGGGGCAAGGATTTGATGAATCAAGGTGGCAAGGGTTTTTTTTCTAAAAGCTTTATCAGCGCTTTTAACATTCTTTCTATTTCTGCGATGTCTTTTTTTAGCGTACCCGATTCATTTTTTTCAACTCTTTGTAATTCTTTAGCATTTGCACTCGACCCCTTGACCCCTTGAACCCTTTGGGAACACACCTGCTCAATTGGAGATGACCCACTAATTTTACCCCAATTAACTACAACTAATCGGAAGATGATCCATGACTTTTTACCTTGACAATGACCAGCAAATCCTTCCCCGGGTTTTCCACAAGAATACTCTGATTTTCCGAAAGCATCAGAGACTGACCTTTTTTTAAGGTCCTGCGCTGATGATCGGTCGTTGTTTTAGCCAGGCCTTTGGCGACCACCAGATGTTCAACCGTCGATGTACCGGTTTTAATCTCGAGCTTTGAACCTGGATACAGTTCCACTTGAACGACACTGAAATCATCATTTTTTTCCAAGGTCGTCGAGATTCCCCAGGGATGGTGTACTGTTTTATGCGTTTGATATTCAGTCCGACGGTTTTCCTTCAACTTTTCTACAATGAATTTTACATCCCGGCTGTTTTCCATATCAGAAACAAAAACAGCGTCCGGCGTGTCCACGACAACCATGTCTTTTATTCCGCTGGTGGCGATCAGCCGTTCATGCCCCATGATCAAACAATTTCTGGTTTCTTTTGAAATCACGTCTCCGTCAATAACATTCCCGCTGGTATCTTTTGGAATAAAATCATAAAGAGACTTCCATGACCCAATATCGCTCCATCCAAAGTCCGAAGGCAAAACAGCGGTCTTGTCTGTTTTTTCCATCACTGCGTAATCGATGGAGATATTCGGCAACTGCGCATACGCTTTTTGAGACGGTGAAGTTCCTTGGAAAGGCAATTGGGTCATTTTTTTTAGAAGCTCGGGCTGGTGAACACGCAGCTCTTGAGCCATTACAGATGCTTTAAAGGTAAACATACCGCTATTCCAAAAGAAATTCCCGGCGTCTATATATTTCTTGGCGGTTTCCAGATCAGGCTTTTCAACAAATCTTTTTACGGAAAGTGCGCCATCCCCGACTTCGCCGGCGCCTTCGATGTATCCGTAGCCTGTTTCCGGATAATGGGGTTTTATTCCGAAGGTCACAATATGCCCCATTTCTGCAACCTTTACAGCGGACCGCAGTTTTTCCTGAAATTCGTTTCGATCTCGGATGACATGATCCGCAGGAAAAATGCACAGTACGGCATCCGCTTCTTTTTTGAGAATATGAAACATGGCCAATAGAATCGCCGGTGCAGTGTTTCGGCCGCAGGGTTCGGCAATGATTTTTCCATCGGCAGATAGGTCGATTTCTTTCATTTGCCTTGCAATCTCGTGGACATGTTCTTGTCCGCAGACAATTCGGATATTTTCCATGTCCAGAAAGGACGTCAGCCGTTTGACGGTGCTTTGGACCAGTGAGTCTTTTCCGATGAATTTAACAAGCTGTTTGGGGTGGCGTTCTCTCGATACGGGCCACAGCCGTGTGCCGGATCCGCCGGCCAAAAGAACCGGATATACATTCGATAGTTTTTTCATGGTGCAAATCTCACTGTTGCGTCCTTCCGATGCCATCTCCAAGCGGTTTCGATGATCGTTCCCAGATCTTCATAGCGAGGCGTCCAGCCCAGCGATTGTTTTATTTTATCGGAACCTGCAATCAGTGTTGCGGGATCCCCCGGCCGTCTGTCGGCTTCCATTACGGGAATCGGCCGGCCGGTGACGTCTCTGGCCAGGTCGATAACTTCCCTGACCGAATACCCCCGGTTGTTTCCAAGATTATACACAGCACTCTCTCCACCCTGCAAAAGATTTTCCAGTGCCAGCAAATGCGCCTGGGTCAAATCGCTGACATGGATATAATCCCTTACACAGGTTCCGTCAAATGTGGGGTAGTCTGTACCATAAACCCTGATATTCTCACGTTCCCCGGATGCAACTTTCAGAATCAGAGGAATCAGGTGGGTTTCATGGGTATGCATTTCGCCGATGGATCCGGATTCATCCGCGCCCGATGCATTAAAATATCTCAGACTGACGTATTTCAAGGCATAGGCGGAATCACAGTCTTGGAGCATCCTTTCCACGGCAAGTTTGCTGGCACCATACGGGTTGGTGGGGTTGCATGGATGCGTCTCCGTAATGGGCAGTTCAAGCGGCTCTCCATACACCGCGGCCGTCGAAGAGAAAATAAACCGTTTGATATCATGTCGAATCATTGCACTCAAAAGCGTTGTGGTCGAAGCCATGTTGTTATGATAATACTTCAAAGGATTTTCCATGGATTCGCCCACCAGCGAAAACGCAGCAAAATGCATGACCGTTGAAATCCGGTGGGTCGAAAATAATCGATCCAGCAAATCCGAATCACCGAGGCTGCCTTCCACAAAATTTCCCCCTGTCAGGAGTTCGCGGTGGCCGGTGGAAAGATCATCCAAAACCATCACGTCGTACCCCGACCCAATCAGATCCTTGACCATGTGAGAACCGATATATCCGGCGCCGCCCACAACCAGAATTTTATTTTTTTCCATTTTCAAAGTTCCAGAACAATCATAAAAA
>JAQYVT010000185.1 GCA_030145345.1 Desulfobacterales bacterium | reverse complement strand
CCTCTTTTTTATATTATTCAAGCTTCCTGCCCATGCCTTAAAAAAACCCATTTGATTAGATCGCGAAGCGCATCAGATTTCTTCGTTACGAATCCATCATATAGCCTGGCAACGTTTACATCAATTTACGAGTCCACTCTCAGTATCAACAGCAGGTAGGTAATAATTCCTTCCGGAAATTCATGAAGAACCATACCTGCGGCTGCGAATAACCCGTAAAAATACTGACGGTGACGTGATGGAATAGATAAAACCATCGATAAATGAATGTAATCCTATTCCGAACATCGGCACGAGCCCGATACCGTAATGCGCATCCAGGTTGGCCTTATCGTTATTTTTCCTCACTCCGTAAAGTTCAATCCAGGCAATGTGATGTTCCACCGTGTTGGGATGGGGTTCACCATGGCCCACAACGACCCGCACGATGTCTTTTCCACTTCTATGCCCCTTATCAACCTACATATGGGGGAGATGCTTCTCTTTCCCTTCATCTTTTCCTGTTTTAATAAGTGCTTTAAAATCCATTTTATGGCACATGGGATAACGCCGTCTCCGATCTCTTTCACCATACAAACCGACTTCTCAGGGTATACGCTTTTGGCCGTAAGCGCTGTTATCATGCCGGCAGGTCCACCACCAATTATGATCACGTCTCTTTTCATTAAAGATTCTCCTCATTTTTCCTCAAAGATTAACGGTTCCGCCATAAATGGGATAGACCTTTGCTTTCACCATTTCTCTTATTTTGTCCCGCTTGTTACCAGGGAACATTATCAGGGGTCTTGCATTTATTCATTTCACCCCTAATCGATCCCTCGATCAAGAGTGAGATAACCGTCTACGGAAATAATTCGCTCAAATCTCCGTCACAGTGATCGCATCTTCTTCGCAAACCTCAAGACAACTTTCACAACCGAGGCATTCCTCAGCATTGACCGGTATTGATTTTTCATCTTTAATTTCATAGACATCTACCGGACAAATCTCCATGCACTCGCCACAGCCAACACACTTTTACTCATCAACTTTCACATCGTACATGTCCACTAACCTCCTTTTCGGTAAAGTAATTATATTGGGAAACAGGTCCTATTCCCGGGCCATAGCCGTTCCGCACTTAGAGCATTGCTGTTCGTAACAGGGGGTCCCCAATTGATGGGCTGCTCTTTCACCACAGTTGGGACAGACACAATATCCGCCCGGGCCTGCAGCACCACCACCTCCTCGCTCCCGACCACTCCCGCCTTGACCTCTACCGGCACCGCCTCCACCCATTCCTCTGCCTGTTCCAGCTCCCTGACCTCTTGGTCCTGTTCCGTCTCCTCTTGGCATTTCATTTACCTCCTTTTATTCACTTCATTCATGGCTTAAAATCAGTTTAACAGTCTAATAAGCATCAAGCGTGCCACATCAAAAAAAACCCCCATACAATTAATATTATGAAATATTTAAATCTGAAATTGCATTCAAATCCCAAAATAAATTCTTGAAATTCGAAAACTTGCGAAACCTGTTTTCGCAAATTTTCGAACCCGTGGGACAGCGACGTCTTAATTTTTCAGACCGTTTGACCACACAAAAGGCTTTTAACTTTGCCAGCGGCAATAGATGGAGAGCGGTCCGGTTGTTGCAAGTGAACCATCATACTTACCGCTATCGAAGAAAAAAGTTGCGCACAGATAGATGGGCTTCAATCAAAACACATGACCATTTTCAAAGGGTGGGGAGCGGTTTGAACTTCAATTCAAAGGTGATTGCTATGCGGGGACTCGTTCTGGAAGGTGGGGCCATGCGAGCTGGATTTGCCGCAGGGGCGCTTATGGCCCTCATGGACAAGAAACTCGCGGATTTCGATGCTGCCGCAGCTGTATCGGCCAGTGTGCCAACCCTGGCCTATTTTGCCGCGGGCCAACGAAAGGAAATGGAGAAAATCTGGCGGGACGAATTGACCAGCCCAAAGCTCGTCTGCTACCAGAATATCCCCGCAACTTCCCTTGCCCTGTCCGTTAAAAGGCCAATTCTAAACGTTGACCGTCTGGTCTACGATATTTTTCAAAAGCGATACCCTTTTAATAGTTCTGCCCTCCTGGCAAACAAAATGGCCTGCCGTTTTTCAGCGGCCACGGTTCCCGAAGGGAAACAGATATTTTTTAATCCGACGGAAAGCGATATTTACGATGTGATCAGGGCATGTCTGGCTATTCCGGGTTTTTATCCGGCGCCCATTTCAATAAATGGCAGCGAGTACGTGGACGGCGGAATCGCGAATCCCCTTCCACTGCCGGGGGTCCCGGCTGGAAAGACCGCAAGAGTTTTGGTAATTCTCACAAAACCCACAGACTGCGAAGACGAACCACCGAATTTTCTGGAACGGGCCCTTTTCTGGCGATATTTTCATAAATACGACTGGATGCTGAAAAGCCTCTGGGAGGCAGCACAAATCTACAATTCCCAGGTTTCACAGCTTGAGACTTACTTTCATCACCCTGAAAACGTCGAAAATTGATATTTTTGAAAAATCTTTCTGATCACATAAGAATTTGCGGGACATTTCTTTCGCTTTTTGCTATGCACTGGATAAAAGTTGTATTCCATACAGCAGGAGGTGAGAATT
>JAQYVT010000184.1 GCA_030145345.1 Desulfobacterales bacterium | reverse complement strand
GGTGTGAACACCGGCTATTTTCAGAATTTCATCCGGTTCGGTCTGGGCATAACAACCGGTGACGACAATACGTGCGTTTGGATTGGATCGTATGGCCTGCCGCACGGCCTGTCTGGACTGCATGGAGGCTTTCCGGGTGACCGTACAGGTATTGATAATGCACAGGTCGGCCTTATCTTCGGCGGAGGCTGGAGCACAACCCGAATCTCTCAATTGCTGGGCCATGGCATCGGTCTCGTATTGATTGACTTTGCAGCCCAGAGTGGTGGTTCTAAATTTAAAGGTGTTGTTAAATTTCATATGTTTGGTATGGGCGCAATCCAACCACCGCCGAGCACTTCATCATCCCGATAAAATACCGCACCCTGCCCGGGCGTAATCGCCGCCTGGGGTTTTTCAAACCGGACCATCGCTGTTTTTCCGTTTACGGGGAACAGCTTGGATGATGCTGCTTGGTGACGGTACCGAAGGCGCGTATAGACTTTAATCGGCTGACCCGGTGTTTCCTGGATCCAGTTAATATTTTTCACCCTGCATTCCGAAGCGAGCAAATTTTTTTTAAACCCCACCGTTAGGAGGTTTTCCCGGGTGTCCATACGGACCACGTAGTATGGCTCGGACGCCGGGCAGTCAATCCCCCGACGCTGGCCGATGGTGAAAAGATGAAGTCCCTTGTGCTCACCCAAGACGTTGCCGCTGACATCTTTTATCGGACCGGGTGTCGGTTTGAAATCCTGTTGTTGGGCAAGAAACGCGCCATAATTTTTATCCCTGATAAAGCATACATCCTGGCTTTCTTTTCTTTTAATCGGTCTGAAGCCCTTGTTCGCGGCCAGCTTGACAACATCGGATTTTGTCATGGTTCCAAGGGGGAAGCAGGCGCCGGCCAGCTGTTGCCGGGTCAAGCGTGCCAGAAAGTAGGACTGGTCCTTTTTCGGGTCAACCCCTCTAAGAAGATGAAACTTTCCGGTTTTGTCGCTGTTTATTCTGGCATAGTGACCGGTGGCGAGGGTTGATGCACCCAGTTTTCGGGCAAAGTCAAAAACAGTTCCGAATTTAATCGACGGATTGCAGACCATGCATGGATTGGGGGTTTTACCGGCCTGATAGGTTTGAATGAAATAATCGACAACCTTATTTTTGAATTCGCTACTGCAATCTATTATTTTAATTTCGATATCGAGCTGATCCGCAATGGTTGAAAGCTTGTGTGAGGGTTGAGATTTTGCCACAGACAGATTCGCTGTATCCGTATTTGCACACGGTGTATTCCGATGGTCATCCGGAGATTGAGGTTCGTGTCCGGTAAGAAAGTGAATTCCAATGAGCTTATGTCCCTGTTCCTTTAACAGGTGGGCAGCCATCAGAGAATCTATGCCGCCGCTTAGGGCAATGGCTGTTATGCGCTTCATTTAAAAAACGTTTTATTTGAGGGGCGAACTTCCATGGCCCGGGTGGGGCAGGCGGTAATGCAAAGTTCACAAACGCTGCATTTGGTCTGGTTAAAATCAACCAACATTTCAGGTCGTTGAATCGACAGTGCGCCGGTTGGACACACCGATGTGCAGGTGCCGCAGTGGGAGCATCTTTTTGGGATGCGCTTTATTTCCTGGGATGCATTTTGCACCTGAACGCCCCGGTGTTCGAGATATTTTACCCCTTCTTTGAAGTTTTTTCGGGTTCCGGTGAGTTCCAGAACCATGATCCCCTCTTTTCTGGGAAGTATGGACGCATTGAGTATATTAAAAGTAAGGTCGTAATCTTTTACAAGGTAACAAACGATCGGCTTTTCCACTTCGGTCTTTGGGAAGCGGAGAATCAGTATTTTGGAATACACGGCGGCCTCCTCCTATTAGCACTTTATTTTTTATCAAAAACATATTAGTTTAATTATAGTTAGTTGTCCTGTCAACTGCAACCTCAAATTCCAGCTTGACGGTATCGGAATTTCTTTTTTTTGAGTTTTGCTTTAAGCGGGGTGTTATGTGGAATTGCGAAGCGATTGTACACCTTGAACAACCATTTTAGAGAACCCGTCCATGAACCCTTTTGCCTACCGAACAACAGGACTCGCCATCAAAACACTGGCCGGCCTTTCAAAAGCCAAAATACGGATTCACGGCAAAGAGAATATCCCCGAAGGTTCTGTCATCTTTGTGGTCAATCATTTTACCCGGATCGAGACACTTTTTCTGCCCTATCATATCCATCAGCTCACCCGTGTTCCGGTCTGGTCCCTTGCCGATTATCAGCTTTTTGAAGGCGGACTGGGTGTATTCCTCGAAAAAGTCGGGGCTGTTTCCACAAAAAATCCCCATAGAGATCTTCTAATTATCAAGAGTCTGCTGACCGGTGAGGCCATGTGGATAATTTTTCCCGAAGGGTGCATGGTCAAAAACAAGAAAATCGTTGAAAAGGGACGGTTTATGATATCGTATGCCGGCGGCAAACATCCGCCGCATACAGGGGCTGCAACGTTGGCACTCCGGACGGAATTTTACCGGCAGCGGCTGGGCATCATGTCACGGGAATTCCCTGAAGAAGCAGCACGGTTGATGAAACTTTTTCAGATCGATTCACTGGAACCGGTTCTGGAGCACCATACCTTTATTGTTCCTGTCAACATTACCTATTACCCCCTCAGAGCACATGAGAATATTCTCAGCAGCCTGGCGGTTCATCTGGC
>JAQYVT010000183.1 GCA_030145345.1 Desulfobacterales bacterium | reverse complement strand
CCTCTCGGATGAAACTTCTCATGTATCTTCCGGAGATGCTCCCGGGCGACGTGGGTATAAATCTGGGTGGTAGAAATATCGACATGGCCCAGCATCACCTGGACGGTTCTCAAGTCAGCACCGCCTTCCAGAAGATGACTGGCAAACGAGTGCCTTAAACTGTGGGGCGTTATTTTTTTTTTGATTCCCGACCGTTGTGCATACTGTTTTAAAAGTTTCCAGAAACCCTGTCGGGTCATTGGTTTTCCGGCTCTGGCAACAAACAGATGCCGACTTGGGCGGTCTTTTAAAAGCAAGGGCCTGGCTGTGTTTATGTAGTCCTCGATTTTCTTTTTTGCGTGAATGCCAAAGGGCACGACCCTTTCTTTTGATCCTTTTCCCAGAACCCGGACAAAACAGGCTTCGAGGTTTACATCGAGAAATTTCAGATTGACGAGTTCTGAAACCCTCAAGCCCGCGGCGTAAAGAAGTTCAAGCATGGCTGCATTCCTCTTTCCCAGGTGGGTATCGGTGTCTGGAACGTTTAACAGAAGTTCGACCTCTGCAACGGAAAGGACATCCGGTAGTTTAAGTCCGCTTTTGGGAAGATCGATAAGTCTGGCGGGGTCGTACGCCAGCACTTTCTCCTGAACCAGGAACCTGTAAAACCCTCGCAAGGTAACCAGGTGTCTGGCACATGACCTCGATCCCAGACCGGCGTCTCTCAAGGCGATCAGGTGCTTTAATATCAACGGGGTGTCGGCATTGGCGATATTTTTAATTTTTTTTTGCCTGAGAAATTGGAGATGCCTGGATAAATCCCTGCTGTACGATTCAATGGTTTTTTTCGAAAGCCCCTTTTCGAAAGCCAGGTAGTATAAATATCGATCTGCAAGAATATCCAATGAAGACATATTCACCCGTCTATGTTATAGTCTGGGTTGAGCGGTTCAGGGTTCAACGTTCCGGGTTGGAAAAACCTCAAACAGCTCGCATCAATGAACTTTGAACCCTGAACCCTGAACCGATCCGTTTAGGTATAAGGTTATTTCGATACCGAACGGTAGCCGGTTTTTCGTGATTCTATATCTTGATCCCTTAAAAGGAGTCAAATTGTTTTGCAAAAATTTCACCCCAATGGTATCGGTTCTTAGAAAAATCAATGAAGTTCCGGCGTCCGGTCGTGACGAATGTGTTTTAATTTTTCAGGGGTGTTTGCTAAAAGAGATTGAAAAGGACGTGTAAGCGTATGAAGAACTTGCTGGTTACAGGCGGGTGCGGGTTTATCGGTACATGTTTCATCCGGTACCTGCTCGAGGAATCCGATTTTACCGGACGTATCGTGAATGTCGACAAATTGACCTATGCCGGCAATCCGGAAAATCTGACCGATATTGAAAATGATTTTCCCGAACAATATGTTTTTATCAAAGCGGACATATGCGATGACGGCAAGATGGCCGGGATATTTGACGAATATCGAATCGACAGCGTTTGCCACTTTGCCGCTGAATCCCATGTGGACCGGTCTATTGTAAAACCGGACGCCTTTATGCTGACCAATATTATGGGGACGTTCAATCTTCTGGAGTGTGCCAGATCACGGCTGAAAGACATCATTCGTTTTCACCATATCAGTACGGACGAGGTTTACGGAAGCCTGGGAAGGGAGGGCTATTTTACTGAAAGTACGCCCTATAAGCCCAACAGTCCATATTCCGCTTCCAAAGCGTCTTCCGATCATCTGGTGCGGGCTTATCATAAGACCTACGGCCTTCCCATGACGATCTCCAATTGTTCGAACAATTACGGCCCCTACCAGTTTCCGGAAAAACTCATCCCCCTGATGATTCTCAATGCCCTTGAAGGAAAATCCCTGCCGGTTTACGGAGATGGCCTCAATGTAAGAGATTGGCTCTTTGTCAGGGATCACTGCACCGCCATCTGGACCATCATGAAAAACGGAATGACGGGAGAGACCTACAATATCGGGGGCAACAGTGAAATGGAGAACCTTCAACTGGTGGAGATGATCTGTGATATTTTGGATGAAACAAACCGGTTGAACGACAACCGGTCCCGAAGAGACCTGATTCAATTTGTCAAAGACCGGCCCGGTCATGACCGGAGATATGCCATTGATTTTACCAAATTGAATCAGGAATTGAACTGGCGCCCGGAAGCTTCCCTTGAAACCGGAATTCGGGAAACCATAAAATGGTATACGGACAACCGCAGATGGATAGAGCGCGTACGAAGCGGGGAATATCAGACTTGGATTAAAACCCATTATACCTAAAATATAGAGGGTTCAAGGGGTCAAGGGGTCGAGGGGTCGAGTGAAAATCCAAAAGAACAGCGTTGATGAACTATGCGTTTTATTGTTTGATGTCGAACCGGCAATGAACAGTTCCTAACAGATAATCCCTAACCCGGATAAACCGGAAAAAACAAATCACAAAAAAATAATATCCAATGACCAAAAAGAAAAATTCAAAACAAAGACAACCTATTAAATATACAAATTATAGTTTTGGACATTGAAAAAGGTGATAAAAGCTTCTGGTTTTTATGATTGTTCTGGAACTTTGAAAATGGAAAAAAATAAAATTCTGGTTGTGGGCGGCGCCGGATATATCGGTTCTCACATGGTCAAGGATCTGATTGGGTCGGGGTACGACGTGATGGTTTTGGATGATCTTTCCACCGG